>NZ_VOZO01000007.1:0-206438 GCF_013419715.1 Acinetobacter sp. YH12063
TTGAAAACCTTCAAAATTCTTGCTGAGCGATATCGCAATCGAGGCAAAAGACTAGCATTAAGATTCAATCTAATTGCTGGAATTTATAACTTGGAGCTGAGTGAAAAATGACTTATGAAAGAAATCTATTAAAAATATATTCGAAAAACTGACTTAAATTCGGCCTCTATTTGCCTTCATGACTGTTTAAAGCACAGATTAAGCCCAAATCACCATAATGGCCGCAATCACCACAAGGGCTAATCCCCAATGATCGGTTCTTGCGAGTTTTTCCTTAAAGAAATAGGCAGAGATTAAGAGGCTAAATAAGATTTCGATTTGACCTAGGGTTTTGACAATCGCAACCGTTTGCATGCTCATGGCAGTAAACCAGCCCAAGGACGCTAGAAAGCTACAGACACTAACGCGAAAGGTCAGACCGACTCTCTCCCACATGGCAATGAGCGTTTTGCGGCTAAATAGACTGAGGTACAGCAGCATAATCACACATTGAAAGCCAATTACACTCAACAACACCCACGCCGCACGATGCAAAGTCGGTAAATCACTTAGCTCTAAACTGGCTTCACGAACCAATAACGAGGTAATTGCAAAACTTAATCCACTCCCTACACCAATGCATAAAGTTGGTAGTGATAACTTTTGTCGTTGAGAACCTTTACTTAAAAGAAAAACAGCAACACCACCAACCAAAACACCAATCCAACCAAATAAACTTAAATGCTCACTTAAGAAAATCACCCCAACAATGGCCGCAAATATCGCTTCACTTTTCGCTAAACCGACACCGATGGCATAATTCTTTTGCTTAAAAAGCAAGACCATTAAAATCGTCGCTAAAATTTGACTTAGTCCTGCAATCACCACATACACCCAAAACATAGGTGTAAATGTGGTCACCTGAGTCACAGGCTGTTGTTGGTACAGCACAAATAAATAAATGCAGGCAAATGGGAGCCCAAAAATAAACCGAGCAAGGGTAACACCATACACATCAACAGTGGTACTGAGTTGTTTTTGAAATGCATTGCGCCATGACTGCATAAAAGCAGCCATTAAAGTGAATAAGATCCAAACTGGAAACATAAGAAAGGTGGTTTAACGGTGGATGCCTCATCAATTTACGCTTTTATTGAATTGAATGCGACCCAACACGGCTAGATTATTCATTGAACTTGGTTATGGATTCGTTGAAAAAAATTTATTTAAAAACCTCATATTAAGCATATGGTATTTATCGAAAGGTAAGTTTTTATAAAAAAATGCAAAGGCATATCACCTTTGCATTTTGCACTTTACCAACATTTAGTTAGCGACTTACGTTAAGTTAGCTTTCAAGTAGTACAGCACCAAATTGCTCACGTAGATCTTTTTTCAGCATTTTACCTGTTCCACTCAAAGGAATAGCATCCACGAAAATCACTTTATCTGGCACCTGCCATTTAGCAACTTTATCAGCATAGTAATCCAAAATTTCTGTATCAGATAAATCGACATCTGGCTTTTTAATCGCAATCAATACAGGACGCTCATCCCATTTCGGATGGGTCGCTGCAATCACTGCCGCCATTGCAATTTTAGGATGTCCCATAGCTAAATTTTCTAACTCAACAGAAGAAATCCATTCGCCGCCCGATTTGATCAAATCTTTTGAACGGTCACTAATTTTTAAGAAACCATCTTCATTCAGCGTAGCAATATCCCCGGTATCAAACCAACCATCTGAGGTTAATGCGGACTCTGTTTTGCCAAAGTAATTGCCAATAATCCAATGCCCTTGGATTTGTAAATTACCTGTCGTTTCACCATCACGTGCAACTTCATATGTACCGCTTTCTTCATCGGTAATACGTAAATCGACCCCAAATGGTGGACGACCTTGTGACAAACGCACTTGTAATTGTTCTTCTTCAGATAATAACAAATGTTTGGCTTTAAACTGGTTTGAAGAACCTAATGGACTGGTTTCGGTCATGCCCCAAGCATGAATCGTTTCACAGTTAAATTGCTCTTTAAACACTTTCAACATCGCAGGTGGGCAAGCAGATCCACCAACCACATTACGCACTAAACTTTCGAGCTGACTACCTGCTTGTTGCGCAGCATTGATTAAACCCTGCCAAATCGTTGGAACACCCAATGCAACGGATACTTTATAGTCATCAATCATTTGCGTCAGGCTTGCTCCATCTAAACCTGGGCCTGGCAGCACTAAGGTGCAACCCACCATAGCCGCAGCATATGGCGTACCCCATGCATTGACATGGAACATCGGCACAACAGGCATCATAATATCTCGCGCTGAGATATTTAATGAATCTGGCATACAAATCGCATAACTGTGTAAGACTGTTGAACGATGACTATACAACACACCTTTAGGATTGCCTGTGGTACCCGAGGTATAACATAAAGAACTAGCCGATAATTCATCTAATTCTGGCCATGTATAGTCTGCAGATTGCCCCGCGATAAGTTCGTCATAAAATTTAACATCTGGCACAGCTTCGACAATCGCTGCATCTGGTGCATCTAAGCAAATAAAGTGCTCAACAGATTTTAATAAAGGTTTTACTGCTTTGATTAAAGGCAAAAAAGTTTTATCAAATAACATGACGCGGTCTGCGGCATCATTGATGATAAAAATTAATTGTTCAGGAAATAGTCGAGGATTGATGGTGTGACAAACATAGCCACTACCAGAAATAGCGTACCAAGACTCTAAGTGGCGATGGTTATTCCAAGCGATGGTCGCAACACGATCCCCTAAATTTAAACCGAGTGATGCGAGAACATTCGCAAAACGTTTTGAATTTTTATGAACATCACCCCAAGTAGTTTTCGTAATCGTCGTGTCTGTATTTTTTGAAATTACTAAACTATCCGCATGATAGCGACCCGCATGTTCAATCATGCTACTAATCAAAAGCGGTTTAAACATCATATTACCAAGCATTCTTTGCTCCCACATTCATCCATATTGAGTTGTTGTTTTCCGCACTGTCCTGCAGATTTTTTAAAACTTTACGCTATGTCAAAAGTGATTATTCTTTAACGACAAGGTTGAAAGCAGTAGATATGAAACGCATATCCAAAACTGATTCTTATGTTTTAACCTTAATTGATTTTAGAATCCACTGTTTTATTGCTCAAAATATGAATGCTTTAGTGGTATAGAATGCAAAAATTAATAGCTTCAGCCCAATTCAAAATATATTCTTAATGTGCGCGCACACCACTGCTTTAAAGAAATTTTTTTGTTCAAATATTAAATAATTGACTGAATCAGATTGGCATAAAAAAACCCAGTCTACATATACTGGGTTCATTCATCGCATTAGCCGTTGTAGTTAAGTTACAATAGTTACAGTACTTCAAACTCAATACGACGGTTTTTCTTACGACCTTCAGGCGTAGCATTGTCTGCTACAGGCTTATTTGAGCCCATCCCTTCAGTACTTAAGTTCGCCGTCGCAATATTTTTTGAAATCAGGTAGTTTTTAACCGCATTAGCACGTTCTTGGCTTAAACTTAAGTTTTTCTCAGGATTTCCCGAGCTGTCTGTATGACCAATAATACGCACTTTTTTCCCACCTACGCGATTCAGTGCGACAACCATTTCATCTAAGATCTGTACCCCAGATGGCGCTAAAATTGCGCTTCCAGATTCAAATTCAATAATACGATTACGTAAAGCCGCATCAATAATAGTCTGTTCAGCCTGATTGACAGAAAGCTGTGCATTGAAACGAAAAGGTGCTGTGACCAAAGACTGAAACTTGGTGGTCGTTGGTTGGATATCATTTTGATTTGACATCTTGCCACTTAAATCGACTTGCGTTCCGCGTACAGAGAGTTTCCCCTGTTTTACTTTTTTTAAGTCATCATTAATCATTTGGCTTACGCTATTGCCCCAACCATTGGGTGCTGTAACCGCTCGAACCTGAATTTTATCAACCACATTTGCCTGACCATAGGTCAAATAGGCTTTATTTAATATTTCTTGCTTGGTTGCTTCATTCGGTACAGCACCTTCAATCACAATAGGCTCTGCCCAAAGCAAAGTCGAACAACCTAAAATGCACACACTCGCAAGAAATTTGGGCAACATTGGTAAGATTCTTTGCATCATTATTCTTCTATAAAAGTCTGTCTAAAAAGTTTAATGCCATGAATAAGGCTGATCTGACGCTCACTCAAAGACTGTTCCAAAACGGCTAAGCCTGCATTTTGTTCAAGATAAGGATCAATCCAACTGGCATCGATCAGGGAAACCCAATGATCACTTTGCATATTTTGGGTGAAAACATCACTGAGTGCAGTAATATCAGCACCTTGAAAACCAAACAGTAAAACTGGCGAATCACTGTGTAGGATGCCAATGAGTAACTCAGCATCCTGGTTTTCGACAAAGCGACTAATTAAATTGACCCAAAAAGCCGCAATTTCATAGCAGTAACTAATATTATTAATTGGTAAAATCAACACTTTATTCAACCGAGACGTGCCCTGATGAATAATCGGTTGTAGCAGCAAACCGAGACCAATCATGCTTTGCGCAAACTGATAAGGCGTAAAATTCAATAAACGTGCAAATGAATGCAACGTATGATGCTCATAAAAAGAAGAGGTTTCTTCTGTCCCGAACACTTGAATTTCGTTATTCAGTTTGCCTAATTTATCGAGCAAAATATCGGGATCGCGAATAGAACGCATCACTCGGTTACGCTGATATAAGTCAATTAAGGTTTGTTTATAACGATAAGGTGCATACAAAATATTATCGAAAGGATCATCGATTTCTAGCAGATGAGCGAGCACCATTGGAAATTGACGCTTTGAACTGTCTTCACTGCTAATCAAATTGGCAACCAAAAAACGCTTATCTTTTGGACTGGCAATAAAGAAATCTAATGAAGGCAGTGAGTTATACGCTGCATTAAAATTGTCTGAACGCATAGCGAACTCAAGCGCCTCCGTGATCCACTGATCGATTAACTGAATCAGTGAATATTGTTCACGGCTCTTTAAGAAGTCACCACGAGCTGGACATTTCCCATAATACAGCGGTGTCGTTCTCACTTCATACATCGTCACACTCCTTGTTCTTTTGCACGAATGCCACCGCTCTCATTTTTAAATTCATCATCATGGTGTTGCTGTTCCTTGTACAACACTCATCGGTGAAGTCGCTGGCGCTACAGGCGCTTGTCCTGCAGGCATCGTTTGCGCTGCGACGACACGAACACCTTTATTCGTCACCACTTGATCAACAAGAGTCATACCTGAATAGCCTGAACCTGTAGTTGGGCCAGATGCGTTACCACTAATTAAACGGAAGTTCACTTTTACAAACACTTTTGGATTTTGTTTGCTACGCCACACCATTTCAAATGAATTACCATTTTGTGTACGCTGAGCGCCTTCAACCAATCGGTTAATACCATATTCACCCGGCTCATCAAAAATCGTATGCGTTTGACCTTCCAAGTCAATTGCAGTAATACGTGCACCCGGAATTGCCCCTTTATTTGGCCAAACGAAGTTCACCCATTGCTGAACACCGTTTTCATACACCATACGCTGACCATCAATATCAATGGTATATGAAAGTAACTGTGTGTTTTCTAATGGGAAGAACTGGAAGTTCGATTGATTGGTTGCCGCAGGTGCTGCTTGACTCAATTCCCCTGTAGCAACGCCATTACTTGGCGCAACATAGCGTTGGAAATTCGCTACGAATTGTGGATTTAAACCAATGCCCAAATCTTTCCATGTTTTCGTGGTTAAGGTATAGCCACGACGAATCACCAATGGATCTAAATATTCTTTTACAAAGCGAGCGATACTTCCGTTTTCACCAAAAATTTGGCTAATTTCATTACTGGTCGCTTGTAAAGTAGCATTGCTATTAAATGGATATTTAGGTGCAAGATTGGTTGTAAATGGTTGATACGCCTGCATTGCCCACAACTTATTAATTTCGTTTTGAGCTGGAATCAAAAGAACTTCAAATGACTGAGTCACCGGCTGCATAAAGAGTTTTTGAATCAACTGTTGATCTAATTCATTCAGACCCACAGACATTTTTTCATCCACAAATTTTTGCGTGCTATTAAAGACAGAGCTTTGATCATTGATGGTTTGTTTCACCAATGTCATGCTTGCAGGTCCCATATCACCACCACTCTTCAAGTCATTGAACTTACTACGCACTTGACTCAAAGACAGCATGTATTCATCTAAAATAGATTTGTTTTGCTGATCATCACGCTTACGAACCAATTGATAGAACACATCAAATTCTTTTGCAATAACACCTTGACCGGCTTTAGAAGCCACTTGCTGTGCCTGCTGCGCATCATCACGGCTAAGGACTTTACGTTTAAACCACGCAATAAAGCCTTTCTGAGGTGCAGCAAGTTCTGCTTGAACAATTGGATTATCCCAACTGGTTTCTTTCGCTATACGGTCGACCACTTTACGAATTGGTGAGTTTTCAGGTTCACCTAAAATATCGATAAAACGTGACTGCTGAGCGACATCTGCGCCTTTGCCATAATGTACGGCATTTAAGAATTTACGCCATTCAGCGATATATTCCTGCTTATAAAGTTCGGTTAACTGTTTACTGATCTGATCTGGACTGCCACTAAATGTCAGGTCATCAGAACGATTGGTATTGAGTACCCAATCTTGAGTATCCGTCGGATTATTCGCTGCTTGGTTAATCGCATCTTTTACATAATCATTCCATGCTTGGTAAGTAAAAATACCCGGCAAGGCATAACTACCTAACATGCTGTTTTGGCCTGTTTCACCTAAAATTTGCTTCACAGTTACTGCAGGGAAACGTACCGAACCACGCATTTTAATTTCATTATAAACGCGGTCACGTGCGGGAATACCCATAGTAACAGCTGTTAATAATTGACGTGTTTGATCAACCAATAAAGGATCAGATTCCATTTGCGGGAACGCAGGATCAGCAGCTAAAGTCATCGCATAAGATAAAACTTGTTCGGCTTTTTGAATCATTTCCCCACGTGGCATTTGACCACGATTTGAATCTAACCATGAACGCCAGAAACGAGTAACTTGATCACTCAAATGGCTCGATTCCATATATTTATGATTGCTCATCATCAAATACGCCTTCAGTGCATTGTAGGCATCCTGAGGATTAGTATCCGATGGTTCTAAATAGGGCTGATTTGATTTCACAGCTTGAGTGATTTGCACATTGACGTGATTTTCTTTCAACGTCGCTTCATTGGCTTTGACACGTTGTAAGTACTGCGCCATATTTTGTTGAGATGGTGCCAATACAATTTGTTGAATACCACGTAAATACTCAACTTTGAGTTTTTCACGGATTTTATTCCCTTGGTATAAACCAAAACTATATTTCAATGGACGATCTTCATCAAAATGATCGAGCTGCTGTAAATGTCCTTGTAATATCAGCAATGCATCCAATTGAGTCGAAAGCTCACTTCCGCTACGGCTTTCCATTTGCACAACTTTGTCTAAGTCAGCTTGAACTTCCGCCACGAGTTGTTGGTTATTACGATACGACCAAACCCACAACCCAAGCACCACAGCAACCAATAACAATGCAGCAATAAATGCCATAAAGCGCTGACGTTTACGTGCAGGATTAATATGTTGTTTAACCAGATTTTTATCTTTTAAAATGACGGTTGAAAATAGTCCTTTTAAGAAATAACCATGATCTTGCGAAACAGAATTCGTAGGAATGCCAAACTCACTATCCGTACTTTTCACCAAATGAAAATCTTCAGCGATTTGCTCAGTCATTGGACTTTCAATCACACCTTCTTGCAATGCACTGGTGAAATAGAACCCACGGAATACTGGTTTAAACTGATAAGGGTTGTCTTGAAACAACGTACCAATAAAAGTTTTGAGCACTGGCTTTAAACTTTTAAACTCAAGTGGAAATGTCATTACACTTGGAGAAATATTTTGCGAATGACGACGACTTAAGTGCGTAGTACTGACGCTCTTCAAACCATCGTATAAAATTGAATAATGCTTTTCGAACATCTCAACGGCATGCTCAGATGAGTCTGGATCATAAGGCAGTGTTGCACCCCAAACTTGATCAAATTCATCCTTATCATAACAATCAAAAAATTCAGTAAAGCCGGCAATCAAATCCATTTTTGAAAAAACGATATACACTGGCGCAAAAATTTCTAAACGTTCAGTCAAATCCTGTATACGTGCGCGTAAGTTTTTGGCTAATTTGATTGATTTTTCAGGGCTTTGACTGACAAGCTCAGCCACAGAAACAATCACGATTAAACCGTTAATTGGTGCTTTAGAACGGTTTTTTTTGAGAATATTTAAGAAACCTAACCATTCTGAATGGTCTTCGGCATAAACAGAATATCGACCTGCGGTATCGAGTAAGACACCATCTGTAGAGAAAAACCAATCGCAGTTACGAGTACCACTTAGACCTGCCGACACCATTTTCTGATGAGTTTCTTCAAATGGAAATCTAAGACCAGAATTATAAATCGCTGAACTTTTACCCGCTGCTGGGTTACCAATCACCATGTACCAAGGTAATTCATATAGGGCTGCATTACCCTTTTTGTCGCCGAGTTTTGATTTACGGATAAGTTGAATCGAGTCTTTCATTTGCTGATTGATCAGCGCAAGTTCTTCTTTATTCTTTTGTTTGCCGTATTCAGCTTCATTATCTTTGGCAATCGCCTCAGCCAGCTCTTCGCCTTGCTGTTTATGACGATAATGCTGCACTAATTCATAAATACCCCACAGAATTAATCCGAGAATATAAACAGCAACCACAATGTAAAAAGTCTTTTGTGGAATCGAATTATGCATAGCCACAATGGCCACAAAAAATGACAAAGCCACCATCGCTTTAGGATTGGTGACGTACTGCCAAACATAACCGAGGATCGTATAAAATAGTGTGTTCACAATGTTCTCAATTTCGTCTTAATTCTAATTAAACAGTTTCTTGTTCAAGTTCATCTTCTACTGAAAATGCTTGAATAAAAGCAAATGTCGATTCTTGGTCTGTGCTATAAATCATGGCAGTTAACTCTTCTGGCAAGTGCATACCCAACATGAATCCAAAAATTTTTGCCAATTGCTGGGTATTTCCAAGATTCTGTTTTGTATATAAAAAATGATAGGTTTCAATCGCGGTTTCATTAAATTTATACTGTAATTTTTTCACCACTTTCATATCCGTTGCATCATCTAACATCAATAAAAAGGGTTGTTCTTGATCATACTGATCTAAATTATTCAGTGCTTTAAGCTCTAAATTATGTTTCAACTCAGGCTCATGTGCCACCACTTGTAGCACTTTATTTGGAGTTAAACCTCGAACTTGAACGTCTGAAGCAGCCAAACACCAACTCGATGCAAACTCTGCAGCAATGTATTTTTCTTGTAACCACATCTTTTCATCAATCCATTCTTGGTCGATTTCAGAGTCAGCATTGAGAATCAAACTGACTTCAAACTTTTGTTTTGAAATCATCTCTAAAATGCTTAACCATTCTGAATAAGCGACTTGAGTGCCGATAAAATGTGGCTCGATATGAATTTGTTCGGGAATGATCGAAAATCCGTCAGATAGATACTGCTGAATAATTTGAGCATAATCATCATTCCATTGATGAATCAAATTATCAGCAAGCAAAATATGGACATTTAAACGATTTAAACGTGAAACTTGCTGTGCATTGTTCGCCAAATGTTCTGGATGTTCATCTTGCGTATAATCTGGATCCACCCAACCCGGATGCATACGGTACTGATATGCCAATTCACTATCATAAAAGAGTGCTGATTGCTTCAGATGCTCAGCAATTAAAAATAGACTTTCAACGTGTTGCTCTAGTTGTTGCTGAATAAGTGACTGGATTCGTTTTTCACGCATGGTGATGGCACTATATTCATCATCTGCTTCTTCATTAGTGAGTTCATCCAAATCTTTGATTCGAAATGAAAGAACAGGCAAACCGTATGCATTGAATAATTTATCATCGAGTTCAGGACTTTTGAATTGTTGAATATCTTGGATAATTTGTTCGTTTTCACCAAAACTATGCCAAGCCGCTGAAGAATAAACATTTAAACGAAATTGCTGTACATCGACAGGCTTTGGTTTTGCTTGTTCAATGGCCTCAAGTTGTTGTTGCTCAGCTTGTTCTTCTGCACGTTTTTCAGCTTCAAGTTTTTTTTCTTTTTGATGTTGAATGCCCTTGTAAAGCAAATAAGGCGACAAAATAATTGCACATAAAGCGACAGGAAGAAGTAGAAAATAGGTGATCAGATCAAAAGCTGTCGGGTCATAGCCTGTATCTCGCCAGTAAAAAATCACGAAAGCAGTACACAAAACAAAAAGCGTACTAAAGGTTCCAATTATTAATTTCAGCATTAT
Source organism: Acinetobacter sp. YH12063 (assembly GCF_013419715.1). Taxonomy (NCBI): domain Bacteria; kingdom Pseudomonadati; phylum Pseudomonadota; class Gammaproteobacteria; order Moraxellales; family Moraxellaceae; genus Acinetobacter; species Acinetobacter sp. YH12063. The sequence goes on from NZ_VOZO01000007.1 coordinate 10,457, forward strand.
TATGCATTCCCCATTAAGGCATAACAGGTTTCTGTATTATCGACCTGTTTATTCGGCTGTAAAAATGCTCCCTGAGCTAAACCAATTCCGCTCAAAGAATTTAAACACACCGGTTTTATTTCTTCTTTTTGTAAAATTAAGCGCACATCCACCATTAATGTTGGACTGCACCAAGTTTGAATCATTTGTTTTAATTTTAGGCTGCGTGCCTGATTCGGTAAAAATGTTAAATAATCTTCATGATTTAAAGGTCCAATCACGATTTCAATTTTTTCGTCAATCTGTTGAATCTTCTCACCACAAAAAGTATTCAGCCCCAATAAGCTCGGCTGAGATCCACCTAAACATGTTCTCTGATCTTCTTCAAATACAAAAGTTTCAGGGATAAATTCTCGAATATCAAATTTCTGCTTAAAGATACAATTCAGCATGGTTTTTAATGCATAAGCTGTATTGTTTTGCCCCTGCATTAAACCTGAGAATTCAGCAAAATAATCATCTAAATCTGGCTGATCATGCTGGCTACGGATATAACCATTTAATGCATGTAAAATATCAAGATAGTGATTATCCTGCTCGATTTCATAACGAATAGGTAAATGATAATTTAAACTAGCATCAACATAATGTGCTGTTAATTTATGATTAAACAGCCCTAAAAACTTTTGTGTTTCGTGTCGCTGATGACGCCCGCTGAGCTTAATCTTATTAGTATAACTATAAGGTAATGCACCTTGAATACCCGTTAAACCCACCATTAAATTTGTCAGTTCAACTTTCTCATCGTTGAACTCTAAACTTTCAATTTCAGTATTCGGGAAGTTCAAATTAAGTGAACTATTAAACTCAAAGTCATTAGCCCAATGGACTTGAGCTGCTCCATAAGGTGCATGTCTTAACAAACGAGTAGCTTGAACAAACTCGTAGGCTTTCGGTTCTTGGAAAAGTCCGTCAATTACAGAGCTTTCTTGCCACCAACGTTCTGCACGCATTGGTATAACTCCTGTTGACTATTTGCATCAAAAACCGAGACATCGACAAAGCTGTTCATATTGACTTTTAAATTAAAGATATGGGCTAGCAATTGACTAAATATATACAGGCTATGCCCTCTAAATATATCCGCATCGATATCGAGCTGTACTTTTAAACCTCTGACAAATAATGGAAACGGTTTACTATCTACAAGTTTCTGTGTGGTAGAAAACTGAATATTTTTTATGGAGTCGATAATAATTTGGTTTTCTTTCGATTTAGGTAAATTATACAATTCCAAAAGTTCTTTAATATGAGAGACCGCATCGCCTTTCATTAAAGACATATTATTCAAAGATAAATGTGAAATGACCCGCCACTGTTCTTGTTTATTTTGCTCAAAATAATACGGTAACGACGGTCGTTTGAGCATCAGAGCACGACGGGCCAAATTACTATCATTCAGAGTTAATGCATTCTGATCTTTATTATAACTTTCGTAAGGTAACTCACGATTACTACATAGTAGTTCAGTACTAATAAAATCGGACTGAGTGCTATGTGGGTCTAAAGCACGAGATATGATTGAATAGTTTAATTCCTGATGTTTATTCTTCATCTGCTGCGGATTTAAACTATAAAAAAACTGGACTTTATCCTGATGATAATGACTCATTGCAAAAAAAGGCAGTACCGGATAATACACTTCATCTTGGTTACTTTTTTCACGCACCATATTCATTTTTAAAATGCTATAGGCTTGAAAATATTCAGGATGGTGTGCATCTGTCACCAATGGATATTCCATTCGCTTATGATTAATCTTTTGCGGCTCTGCTTGTTTATTGAAAAGATTAACAATTGGTGTAGCAAACAATTTAAAATTTGCCGCATTTAATTCAGAATAATTTCGAATCGCTGCTTGATCATTTAAATTGAGTTTAAAGTGCATTTGAACATCAAATTCACTATGTTCTAAACTTAAAAACTTAATGAAATCTAGATTTAGATTTAAAAAATTGAATTTTTCAGGAACACAAAAATATTCCATCAGTAAACGATATGCATGATGTGTATGTTGATCGATAGGTAGAACACTTTGAACTTCATCAAAGCCCATAATTTCAAATGGATTGGCAATATCAAAAATGTGCTGCCCCACACGAATCGAAAAACTTGTAGTTGATTTAAAAATACTATCTAAAACCTGCAAAGGAAAATTAGAAATAGCGTCTAAAAATATCGGCAAAGTTTCATTTTTGAGTAAAGCGTGCTTATTCGAAAAAATTTCAAATCCTAAGCTCAATGTAGCATTTTGATTTAAATGCATATGTGCCGATGGATGAGTTTTGAAATTGAGCTGTTTTAATTGAATCGGTAATAATGTGACTTCTTGTACCGTCTGATATTCACATTGAACACCGCGCGTACTTTTGGCTTTTAGACTGGTCGCCTTTGGAATAACGTGTCGATCTGTTAATTGCTTAATTTTATTTATATCTTCGAAGCTTACCACAGAACATGCAGGAAATGGTTTTAAATATTGAGGAAACATCACCTCAAAAATTGAACGGGTAAAAACGTCATAACTATCTGCAAGTTTTTTGTCAATCCGTGCAGAAATTAGAGAAAATGCTTGAATTAAACGCTCAATATGCGGGTCATCTATTTGTTCTTGGTTTAAAGACAAACGCTGGGCGATTTTGGGGTATTTACTGGCAAACTCACGGGACTGTTGTCCAAATTCCTGTAGTTGTTTTTCGTAATACGGTAACAGCTCTTCAATCACAGATAACCCACTTCATTAAGCTCTTGGAGAAATAACATATTGTTGTGTTGTTGGTTTTAATAAGGCATCAAAGATAACTGGTTCGTATAAAGGATGAATATTTAAATATGCCTGAATACTTAAACATAATGCCCCCATATTATGGCCATCCATGAGCATTTCGACTCGAATCTGCTTTAAACGCGGTTCATGTGCAGCAATCGATTGTTCAATTGACTGACAAATTTTGTCACGATCCGATGGATTTGCAGTTGATAAGCCAACAAAATCGATAATGCCAAATTGCAAAATAGATTTTTTTGCTAATGGAAAGTCATCAATCAGTTCATCTAACTTTGCCACACGACTATTGAGGAGATCCTCTAAATCGGAAGCAACAGATTCACGAAGTTCTTGCAAAGACAGACCTTGAGTCTGCTGAGCATCTGCTGGTAATAAGCGGTCAAATAAAGTCGTTCTAAAACCATAAGGATATAGCTGATCGAGATTCATATCTTCTTATAAATATTTAAAAAAATGAAAATAGAGGCTACCCAAGTAAGCCTCTATCTGAATCCATCTATTACGCTGCGTATGAAGCAGTGTTGTTAGATAATGACCACTTCTTAGTAACAGCACCTTTCGCAGTACCGTTAATATCTTGTTGGTTATATGTCCACTCTACTGCAGCATATTTCAAACCAAATGATTCGTGTGGAACACCTTCATCATTTACAGTTGGTGTCACGCTAGAAACCAACACATGTTTCAGTTTGATTTGAAGATATTTAATGCGTTTATCGCCATTCGCACGGTAGAAATCAATTTGAACTTCATCAAATGTATAACCTGCTGAACATGCTTCCCAAAGTTTAGGGCTTGTCGCGTCTAAATCTTTAACAAACACCATATCAGAATGTTCTACACGTTCTGCAGTGTGACCACCCACGCTTGAAGAAGTCGCAGATTTAGGTTGACGGATGTTATGCGTCCAAGAGTTAACTTCTAACCAACTCTTGTGCTCTGCATCACGCGATTCGCCGTCTACTTTGTACTTACCACGGAATTGAATGTATATATCTTTCATTGTTCTGAATACCTATTTATTTAAAGTTATTATAGTGTTGACCCAAAATTAATTTGAGGACTGAGGTAACTCGGTCACAAGTCGTAATGAAACAGACAACTCATCCAACTGGAAATGTGGTCTTAAGAAAACCACAGATTTGTAGTGACCAGGCAAAGCTGGATTTTCTACAACTTTTACAGAAGCTTCACGCAATGGATACTGAGCTTTAGCTTCTTGAGATGCACCATCATCGAGTAATACATATTGCGATAACCATTCATTTAAGAAGGTCTCAACATTACCAGCTGATGCAAAACTTCCCACTTTGTCACGCATCATTGCTTTTAAATAATGTGCAATACGTGAAACTGCCATGATGTATTGGATCTGGCTAGACAATGCAGAGTTGGCATTTGCTGTATCGCTGTCATATTTTTTAGGTTTTTGCGTCGATTGCGCACCGAAAAATGCTGCATAATCAGTATTTTTGCAATGAACTAACGGAATAAAACCAAGATCACTCAGCTCTTTTTCACGACGGTCGGTAATGGCAATTTCAGTTGGGCATTTAAAGACCACTTCACCATCATTGGTTTTGAACGTATGGACAGGCAAGCCTTCAACTAAACCACCACCTTCTACACCACGAATCGCAGCACACCAGCCATGCATATCAAAAGCATTGGTTAAACGTGTACCAAAAGCATAAGCCGCGTTCATCCATAAATATTCATTGTGGTTTTCGCCGGAAACTTCTTCAACGAAGTTAAAGCCTTCAGTGGCAATGCCTTCTTTTGGATCATATGGCAAACGACCCAATACACGTGGCATTGTCAACGCAACATAACGTGCATCGTCACTTTCACGGAATGAACGCCATTGTACATATTCTGCTGTTTCAAAGATTTTAGATACATCACGCGGACGATCAATATCAGTAAAAGACTCTAGTCCCAACATATTCGGGCTAGCAGCCGAAATAAACGGTGCATGTGCAGCCGCAGCGACATGTGAAATTTGCTCAAGCAAATACATATCAGATGGAGTACGGTCAAACTCAAAGTCACCAATCAATGTTGCATAAGGCGCACCACCGAATGATCCATATTCTTCTTCATAGATTTTTTTGAACAACGTGCTTTGGTCAAAATCGGTCGCACCTTGGAAATCTTTAATCAATTCTTTTTTCGTCGTATTTAACATACGAATTTTTGTTAAAGAATTTGAAGGTGTTTCTTGGCAGAAATAATACAAACCACGCCATGTCGATTCAATTTTTTGAAATTCAGCATGGTGCATGATTTTACTTAACTGAGATGAAATCAACGCATCAATTTCAGCAATACGCTTATCAATTGATAAAGTCATATTGTCCGAAACGGTGATGGTACCTGCCATCACTTCTTTAGCAAGTTCACCAATCAAACTTTTTGCACGATCATGTTCTTGATCTGTACGCGCGATACGACTTTGTTCGACAATTGAATCTAAAAGTGAATATTCTTCGGTTGCTTCAAGGTTTGCAGCAGTTGCAGTATTAAAATTACTCATTTTCTGCCTCCACGCTCAACTTACGAATTTGATCAGTGTTATGTAACACTTCATCCAGTAAATCTTCTAAGCGTTCATTATTTGAAATTTTATTACGCAAGTCAGACAGACGCTCACGTGCAGCAACTAACTTTTGTAATGGATCAACCTGTTGTACAACTTGCTCTGGAGTGAAATCGGCCATGCTCTTAAATGTAAGATCTACCGACATTTTTCCACCGTCTTCAGTCAAGGTATTCTCAACTTGAAAATTAGCACGTGGCGCTAAAGACTCCATTACCTCATCAATATTATCTAAATCAACATTAATGAATTTCTTGTCTTTTAATTTAGTTTTCTCTACTTCAGATGCCGCAGAGAAATCACCTAACACCCCAACAACGAATGGTAACTCTTTAATTTCTTTACCGTCGCCAACTTCAACATCGTAAGTCAATTGAACACGAGGAGGACGAATTCGTTGAAGTTTTTTCTGTACACTTTCACGTTTTGCCATGAGTGCTTTTCCTTGTTATTTATTCTTCAATGTATCGAAAGGTGAACCACTAGTAGCAGGTTTTTTCGCTGTAGTCTGCGGTTTTGCTGGCGTGGTGGTTTTCTTTTTGCTTGCAGCTGTAGTCGTTTGTTTAGGCTTGGTAGACGCTGTATTGGTTCGTTTTTTAGCTGGTGTTGTCTGTTTAGATTTCACATTGCTCGAAGATTCAGTGCTTTTTTCACGAGCATCTGCTGCAGTAGACTTAGATTTATCAATCGTCGGCTGAATATAACGAATATTATCCGACAACACTTTGGCAGGAGAATAGGTCTGTTCATCTAGAGTACGATTTTCATTACTGCGCATATGATTCAGCGCATTATATGAAATAGCGATACCTGCTAAAAAAGTGACATCAGTAAGTTCAGGCGACTGATAGTTCTTTTCTCGCAGCAGATTGACCGCTTGCAATGCTTTTAAATTGTAACCATTAGCTTGATATTTTTTGGCAATATCTACAAAAATTTCATTTTTTAAGTTCTCATTTTTCTTATTTTTTTTGTCACATAACTGATTATAAAAACCAATAATCTCTGGATCTGTATCACCTACTGCCAGTGGATAATCCTTTAAACAGGATTTTTTCACAGATGCCGCTTTATCTTTTGCAAAAACGGTTTGTGTTAAACTGGCTGCTAAAATTATAGGTAATAAAACACTAAATTTATTCAAAATTGCCTCTGTATTTCTACGTGCTAAAACTTAATTTATGTGGAGAAATCACCACTTATTTTCCCGTGGGTTTTCTCTTCATTTATCAAAATTAAAAATATGCTGCAGATTTAACAAAAAATAAGCACATAGAGTCAATACAAAAATGTGCCAAATACTCCAAAGTTTGTAGACTATTTGTTTTTTTTTGTTTCATTTTATAAAAAAATCTTTTTCCTTTTTTTATTTAGTCTGTATTATATCGCCTAAAGCAAGACACTAATAATACATAAGGTGTTGATTTTAAAGTTTTTATTTTTATAGCAAGAAAAAAGAGATCACAGTCAAACTTGTAAAATTTCGTACTGTGGATTCTAAATTTGATGAGTTATTTATGAATAATTTAAAAGTTTTAATTACTAAACTTTCACCTCACGCCCGCATTTCACTCGAAAAGTCAGCCAATACATGTATTTCACAGCAAAATTATGAAATCGAAATTGAACATTTTTTACTCGAACTATTAACCTATAACAATAAAAATGACCTTCAAATACTCTTAGAAAAATACAAAGTTTCTGCAGATGGTTTGGCAGATGACCTCAAAGAAAATATTGCTCAACTTCCAAAAGGAAATACGCGAACCCCTATTTTTGCCCAATCCATCGTGCGCTTACTTGAACAAGCTTGGTTATTAGCATCTGCTGAACAAGATCCACAAATTCGTAGTGGTCATTTACTTGTTGCGCTCCTTACCGCGCCAGATTTATACCAAATTGCAGCAAGAGCTTCTTCTCTTTTCGATTTATTACCTATCGATACGATTAAACATAAATTTTTAGATCTTTGCCTAAAGAGCATTGAAAATGAAGATTTAGCAACTGCATCACCAGATGAAAAATCAGCAGCACAAACGAATGCAACTACGCCAGTTAAAACACCTGCTCTAGACCAATACACCATTAATCTTACTGAAAAAGCTAAAAATGGTGACATTGATCCTGTGATTGGTCGTGAGTTTGAAATCCGCTTAATGCTCGATATTTTGATGCGTCGTCGTCAAAACAATCCGATTTTAACGGGTGAGCCTGGTGTTGGTAAAACGGCCGTTGTTGAAGGTCTGGCATTAAAAATCGCAACCAACCAAGTTCCAGATGCTTTAAAAAACGTCAGCATTCATACTTTAGATATGGGCTTACTACAAGCGGGTGCCAGTGTTAAAGGTGAATTCGAAAATCGCTTAAAACAAGTCATTCATGAAGTTCAAGCCTCTGCACATCCAATCATTTTATTTATTGATGAAGCACACACGTTGATTGGTGCGGGTGGTCAAGCAGGTCAAAATGATGCAGCAAACCTGTTAAAACCGGCGCTTGCACGTGGTGAGTTAAGAACCATTGCCGCAACCACATGGGCTGAATATAAGCAGTATTTTGAAAAAGATGCCGCATTAAGCCGACGCTTCCAAGTAATTCAGGTTGAAGAACCGACTGAAGAAGTCGCAATCGATATGCTGCGTGCCATGATTCCCGTGATGGCAAAACATTTCAATTTACAAATTGATGATGAGGCTATTGTTACAGCAGTCCATGCATCACACCGTTATATCACTGGCCGTCAATTGCCTGATAAAGCGATTAGTGTCTTAGATACGGCTTCTGCGCGTGTTGCGTTAACTCAAAATGCACAACCTGTAAAATTGGATCAACTTCAAGCTCAATTACATAATTTGAAACTTGAATTGGCGATTCTTGAAAATGAACATAAGAATATTCCGATTCACCACGAACGCATTGAAAATGTAAAAACACAAATATCTACACTGAAACAAGATATTCAGTCAACAGAAACGCAGTGGAAAAAAGAACTCGAGTTTGTTCAACAAATTAAAACGCTTGAACAAGAGTCCGAGCAAAAACCAGAAAATATTGAAACTTTAAGCAATATTCGTAACCAACTGGCAACTTTACAAGGTCAAACGCCGCTGGTTTTTGAACGTGTAAATGCTCAAATTATTAATGAAATCATTTCAGACTGGACCGGTATCCCAGTTGGTAAAATGGTGAATGATGAAATTCAGCAAATCTTGAAGCTTGAAGCACAGTTAGAACAACGTGTGATGGGGCAAGATTATGCACTGCAACAACTGGTACAAGGCATTAAAACCTCTAAGGCAAAATTGGAAGATCCAAATAAACCTCAAGGCGTTTTCATGCTGGTTGGCCCAAGTGGTGTGGGTAAAACCGAAACAGCACTTGCGTTAGCAAACGAGTTATATGGTGGTGAGTCTCATTTAATCACCATTAACATGTCTGAGTATCAAGAAGCACATACCGTCTCGTCTTTAAAAGGTGCTCCTCCGGGCTATGTCGGTTATGGCCAAGGTGGCGTACTGACAGAAGCAGTTCGCCGAAATCCATATAGTGTGGTTTTACTCGATGAGATTGAAAAAGCACACAGCGATGTTCAAGAGCTATTCTACCAAGTATTCGATAAAGGTACTTTGGAAGATGGCGAAGGTCGTGTTATTGACTTTAAAAATACTACGATCTTATTGACTTCAAATGCAGGCTCAAGTGCCATTATGCAGGCCTGTTTAAATCAGCCAGTAGAAGAATGGCCGTCAGCAGAAGAACTTTTAGATGTATTAAAACCAGCTTTATATAAACAATTTAAGCCGGCATTTTTAGGCCGTATGCGTATCGTGCCGTATTTCCCATTGCACGATGATCTGCTCGTACGCATTATTCAGCATAAATTAGGCAAAATCACCGCGCGTATTGAAAAACAATATGGTACGCAAACACGTTATACCGATGATTTAGTCGAATTATTATTAAGTCGCTGTACTGAGGTCGATAGTGGTGCGCGTAATGTCGATAACATTTTAAATGCGACGGTCTTGCCTGCTTTAGCCACTGAATTACTCATGGCAATGAGCGAGCAAAAGATTCCATCAGTCATTGAAATCGATGTTAAAGACGATGAAATTATTTATGTTTTAGATCCTAAAAGTAAACCTGCGAAAAAACGCAGCAGCAAAAAGACTAAAACCTTAGAAGCATAAGCTAGGAACGATGTAGAATATGAGTTTAGAGCTCGACGCTTTATTGCAACCGATTACGGATGATTTACCTTGCGGTAGTGATTTTTCATTTTCCAATGATTTTCATGCAATTAAAAAAGCTAAAACACAAGATGACCCACTCTTGGATCAAGGCGACTGGATCGCAGAACCGAAACAAGCAGATTGGGGCTTTGTGCACCAAAAATCGTCAGATCTACTTCGCGAACAAACTAAAGATATTCGCTTATATGGTTGGTTGCTTGAAGCGTGGACTCACATTCATGGTTTTGAAGGGATTGCCAAAGGGATTGAACTTACACAAAAAAGTTTGCAAGACTTTTGGCTGCAGCTTCATCCTGAAATTGAAGATGATGACCTTGATCAACGTCTAGGTTTATTACAAGGGATAATTAATCAAATCCCAACATTAATTAAATCAGTTTCAATCGTTCATGGCGCGGCAGCTTATTCCCTATCCGACTATGATCGACTACTTCATGTTCAAAACCAAAGACGTAAATCCAACCATGAAGATGATGATCTAGAAGAGTCTTTTAATGGTATGGAACAGTTTGAACATGCCTTGTTCAATACGTCAAAATCAATTCAATACCAGTATTACCAACAGTTTTTAGATATTTTAAACCATTGGGAAAACTTAAAAACGACTCTTGATGATTTGATGGGTTTAGATGCGCCAAGCTTTGCTGGCATTGACTCTCAAATCGATATGATTCACTTGAGCTTGAAAAAAATCTATAAAGCAGATGCTTTTATCAATTCATCGAGCGCTGAACAGGTTCAATCAAATTCTCCAATTGAAAGCCAAACACTTTCCACTGTAACTTCCGTGCAGAATGATATGCAAATAATACAACAACAGCATACACAGCAATTTAAACCTCAAGTGCAAAATCATCTTGAAAACCGTGAACAAGCCATGAAAGTCTTGCAAGATATTGCGGACTATTTCCAAGTGAATGAGCCGCATAGCCCTGTCAGTTATATGCTGCAAAAAACCATTAAATGGTCACAAATGCCACTGCATGAATGGTTAACTCATGTGATTAAGGATGAAAACCCTCTTGAAGCTGTACAAGAAATGTTAGGTGTTCAGCAACAAAGTAATGAATCGAATAGCGACTGGTAAAAACAATGTTTAAAGCAGAAAAAATTTTATGGGGTGAAGGATTATTTTTACGCCCACAACACTTTCAATTACAAGATGCTTATCATGAACAGCGTTTAAACCATACGGTTCGCGCAACGATACCGTTCGCTTATGGTATTCAAAGTTTAATTTTTGATGAATCGCAACTCAGTACCAACACATTAGCTTTGAATAAAGTTGAAATGATTTGGCAAGATGGCGAGATTTATCAAGCACCTGCACAAGACTTATTACCTGAGCCTGTACTACTTGATTCATTAAATTTACGCGGTGAAATGCAAATTTATTTAGCATTACCAATCGTTCAACCGAATAAACGAAACGTCAATTTTGAAGAAAATACCCAATCGAGTCGCTATCATTCACATTTGACTGAAACTCATGATTTGTTTACAGATGCAACGGCTGCTGAAATTACCTTATTACGCCGCCGTGCAGAGTTCAAAATCTTTGAATTAGGCCAAGAACCACAGCACAATCTTGATGGTTTTCTTTATATGCCAATAGGCCGAATCAAGCGCCAAAGTTCTGGTAATTTTGTTTTAGATTATCAATTTATCCCACCAATATTACATATTAGTTCATGTGATTCGCTAATTACTGGGCTTAAACGAACGCTCAATATCATCAAAGCTAAAATTAAAACCATTCAATCGAATAATCGTGAAAACGAACAAAAGTTAATTGAATTCCGTTCAGGCGATATTGTGTCGTTTTGGTTGGTTAATGCGCTAAATACTGCACATGCGACCCTAAACCATTTGTTGCAATATCCACTGATTCATCCGGAACGTTTATATTTTGAATTATTACGTCTGACAGGTTCGTTACTGACCTTCTCAACTGCTTACGAAGTAGATCAACTCCCACAGTATCAACATCATAATTTGCAAGAAAGTTTTGCTCAATTAGATGTGATTTTACGTGAGTTGCTCGATACGATTATTTCAAATCGATATATCAGTATTAACTTGAAAGAAACCCGTCAATCCTACTGGGTGGGCAGTCTTGAAAGTGACAAAATTACTCGCGATTCGCGCCTGTATTTAGCTGTTTCAAGTAGTGTGATGCCTACACATGACATTATTTCTTATGTACCGCTGCGCTTTAAAGTCGGCAATACCGTTGATGTTGAACAGCGTGTCATGGCGGCATTACCTGCTGTTCCATTGCAACATATGATGCAAGTGCCAACAGCAATTCCAGTTCGTTCAGGTGTGAGTTATTTTGAAGTTGAGCCAAATAATGATTTGTATCAGCGTATGCTTGATTCTGAATCGATCTGCGTTTACATACCAGCTGGTTTCCAAGATATCTCGATTGAACTTATTGCAGTGATGAATGGTTAAGGAGCAATCATGAATATTTCAAATAATGCCCCTTCACTTTTTGACGACGGTCAAATTGGATTAGGCTCTTCAAAACCAAGTGCTGAACCGAAAATCAACAGTTCAACTAATTTAGTTGATCTACTGCATGATGGTTTTTACATTGTTTTCTTACTCAAAAATCAATATGTTCCATCAAGCCCTGAAAGTTTCAGGACAAAAATTATGGATCTATTAAACCGATTTGAAAGCCAAGCTCGTAAGCTTCAATTCAGCAATGAAGATATCACGGACGCAAAATATGCTTATTGCGCTTTACTGGATGAAACCATTGTCACCCAACAAGATGCTCGCTTTTTTGATTTACAAAACAATTGGATGATGAATCCACTGCAATTAAGTCTTTTTGGTTCTCAGCTAGCTGGTTATCGTTTTTTTGAAAATTTAGAGCAAATTCGTTCTAAAAATAAAGATCGATTAGCTGCACTTGAAGTTTATCATTACTGCATGCTCCTTGGTTTTCATGGTAAATACCGCCTTGAATCGATTGAAATGCTCAATTCACTCGTTGCACGTGTCGGCGATGAAATTGATTATATGAAAGGTAAAAAGGCGTTTTCGCCTTTCGCGGCATTACCGGATCAAATTAAAAACATTATTCACCGTGAATTACCATTTTTTTGGATCATTATCTTTTGGGCTTTGTTTGCTGTATTAGCATTTGGTGGACTGAGATATATGTTATCTAGCCAAAATAATCAGGCGTTATCACAATATCAAAACGTCATAACTGCCCCATCGGAACAGGCTTATATCACCATTCATTTACCATAAGACTTAGACACCATGGCAAACGAAAAATCGAATAACGTTAGAATTTTACAGTCGACTCAAAAAAATAATTTACCGCCTTTAGCTCATGCTGCTATCGGCTTTCTTGTTGGTGCAGCGGTGATTATTGTTGTTGGCCTGGGATATTTTTATCTAAGTTCTGACGATCAGCCTGCAAATGCAGAAATGACAACTTCTGCCCCAACTGAAGATAAAGCTGAAACTGAGGCATCCGCTGTACCCCGTCAAAACGAAAATGAGCAAGCTTCAGCTGAAAAAGCACCGCAAACCGTTCATGCAACTGAAGAAAAAGATCAGGATAGTGGTTTATATTCGAATGATTTAGCTACTGCTTTCAATCATGGCAATACGACTAAGGTAACTCAGCCTGTTCAAGCTGTAGCGAATAACCGTTCACCTTTTGAAATTACCCAACCACAGCGTCCCGTTGTAGCTGCTACAACAACAGTTAAACAACATATTCCAGCTACATTAGCAAAACCAAAAGCTGCACCAACAACAGCCAAGGTGACCAAGCCTACAGAGCCATCTACAAAAGCAGCAAAAGAAGATGAGCACTTTGAAGAGCCGATGGGCGGAACGCAAATTTCTGAAACAAAACGTCCGAAAGTGGTTGCTGCAACAAACACGGCGAATGCGACTGTGAGCGCTACAGTTTCCCCATGATCATCTTTTTGGTTAGTTGTTTCTTTGTCTTAGCACTGGTGACAGTGCTTTGTTTTTCTTATGAACTCAGAATTAAAGTTCAGGATTTTTTCTTTCAAATCATTCCACAAAGTAAAAAAAGAATTCAGCACGCCAAAAATTTTGCTTATGAACTGAACTATGCAGCAGCACCACAACAGATTCAATCACACTGGCATTTACAACAATGGTGGATTTTATTTGCAGGCTTTTTACTGTTTGCCAGTATTTTATTATTTGCTTTTACTCGCCCGATTACTGCAAGTAAAGTAGAAGCTGATTATTTACGTAAAGTCGATCCACAAATTTACGCTATGCTCGATGGACAGGTTTTAGATGCACCTCCTGAAGTTGAAGAATATCTTGTTCAAGAGGCAATCGCAGAAGAAGCAGCAATGGTTGAGCAGCCATCTGTTATGGCCTTAAGTTTCAATCCAGAAGTTCAAGATATCCATACGCATTCATACTCTACGGATATACCTTCAGCAGATCGTAAATGGCATAAAATGAACCCACGTTATAAGCAGCGTTTATTGATGGTGTTTAAAATTATGCGTGAACAACATGGCTATGAAATGGTTTTACTCGAAGGTTATCGTAGTCCAGAACGTCAAAATAATTTAGCCACCAATAAAAATACCACTCGTGCCCGTGGCTTCCAAAGTTATCATCAGTTTGGTTTAGCAGCTGATGTTGCATTTAAACGCAATGGCAAAGTGGTCATTACTGAACGAGACCCTTGGGCTATGCGTGGTTATCAACTTTATGGTCAAGCCGCTGAGTCTGTTGGTTTAACATGGGGCGGACGCTGGAAATCTATTCAAGATTATGGTCATACAGAATATCGAATGCCAGGGCTGAAAAAAACAGCAGAGATGGCTGCATTACTCACGTCTGAAGGTCAACTTCAAGCCAATAATATTTCGATTGAATAATTTCGATGTTGTGCCTTCAGAATATCAGTGAAGGCACACTGTATTATTCTAGATAATTTTGTATTTCTTCTACAACTTTAGCTGTTTTTTCAGCATGTAACCAATGGCCTGCGCCTTCTACCTCAACAATTTTCGCTTGTGGAAATTGGTGTTCTATAGCCTTAGTATGTTCCGCTTTTGAAATATAAGGTGACTCTCCACCTTTGAGGAACAATACAGGCAGTTGCCAAATATTTCCGACATTTTCCCAACCAATAATTTGGTCATACTGTTGATACAACGCATCTACATTAAACAACCATTGTCCTTTACTAAACGACTTGAGTAGAAACTGTATCACCATATCGAAATGAATATACTCACGCATAATTTCAACCGCTTCTTGTCTAGATTGAATTTGCGCATTATTTACGGCGATCAATGCTTTAAAAATTTCATCATGATGACGTTCTTGATATGCAAAGGGCGCGATATCCAATACAACAAGTTGCTCTACCCGCTCTGAGATTAAAGCCAATTGCATTGCGACCTTGCCTCCCATGGAATGGCCAATCACTGAAAACTTATCGATGCCAATCGCATCTAATGTTTCGAGTACATCGTTTGCCATCTCACGATAATCCATTTCTGTACTTTGAGGTGATTTACAATGATTTCGTAAATCAAGCTGAATGACAGAATGTGAATTTTGAAAAGCTCTGGCAAGCATCCCTAAGTTACTGAGGCTGCCAAATAAACCGTGAATAAAGACTAGCGGGTGCGTTTCGCCCTCTAATTTTTGATGATATTCGTAATTTAGGATCATTTTTGAATACTTTGCTATGTTGATATTATGATGCCTAGTTGACGGAATGAAATCAAATGACAGTTAAAAACTATTAGTCTTACTTAGGCTATTTGTATGTGGTATATGATTTAACTTGCTTAGGCTATTTCATAAATGAAATAGCCAACCGCAATCAACCTAAAAGATCTTTGTCTTTAATTTGCAGATTTAAAGTGATTAAAAGGAATTTTTAAATAGCGAATACCATTCCCTTCTGGTTTTGGAAATTTACCTGCATCCATATTGATTTGTATTGCAGGTAAAATCAGTTTTGGCATAGCCAATTTTGCGTCACGCTGAGTTCGCATTGTGACAAAATCTTCTTTTTTCGTACCAACGTGAATATGAATATTCTGCTCCTTTTGTGCATGTACACTGCTTTCACAGCAGTATTCTGACCGATTTTCTGGTAAATAGTCATGGCATAAAAACAAGCGCATTTCAGGTGCTAACTGATAAATCTTTTGTACTGAATCGAATAATACTGCTGCACTGCCCTTGGGAAAATCACAGCGTGCTGTGCCATAATCAGGCATAAATAAGGTATCACCGACAAACACAGCATCATCACCAACCACATAGCTCAGACAAGCAGGTGTGTGTCCAGGCGTTGGAATGTTATACGCATTTAACTCGCCGATTTTAAATGCTTCATGATCTGCAAATAAATAATCAAAAGACTGATGTGAATTAAAATATTTCACATCAAAATTATAAATGGCGCTGAATGTTTCCTGCACAATCTTGATGTTATGGCTCATCGCAATTTTGCCACCAAGAACCTGTTTTAAATATTGTGATGCCGTTAAGTGATCTGCGTGCACATGCGTTTCTAAAATCCATTCTACGCTTAGGCTATTTTCTTGAATATAGCGAACAATCAAATCTGCATGCTTCGTTTGAGTAGTTGCAGAAGCAGCATCATAATCCAATACACTGTCTATAATCGCACATCGTTTTGTTTGTAGATCAGATACCACATAACTGAATGTATTGGTATTTTCATCAAAAAAAGGTTGTACCTGTGCACGCTTTGACATTAATTTGCTCCCGCAAATTTTCGATGTAGATAGACGCCTGCAAACATCGCCACAACAAAATAAATTGCTTGATAGTAGCCAAGTCCAATCAAAGTAAAGGCTGGCGCTGGACAGATTCCTGCAATTCCCCAACCTATTCCAAAGATAACACTCCCCATGATGAGTTTTGCATCAATTTGATTATTACTCGGTAATTCAATCGCCGTCCCATCAAAGGTTGTCGGTTTTGATTGACGAACGGCCATTTGAAATGGAATAAATGCAACTGCAATGGCTCCCATCATCACAAAAGCTAAACTCGCATCCCACTGCCCTGTTATATCAAGGAAACTTAAGACCTTTTCTGGATTAGACATGCCAGAAATCATTAAACCTAATGAGAAAATTCCACCAAAAATAAAAGCCAATATATTTTTCATCATTAAGCTCCGATTACATGTCTCATTACATAAACTGTGATAATCCCTGCCAACATAAAACTAGCAGTTGCAACGAATGAACGCTTAGAAAGACGACTAATACCGCAAATGCCATGTCCGCTTGTACAACCTGAACCTAATCGCGTTCCGAATCCAACCAATACCCCGGCAATGATCATCATCCATGGGCTTGCATCCAGTTCAATTGTCACAGAGGTCATTTTCCCGTAGATAAAAGGCACAATAAAAAGTCCCGCTAAAAACCATATCGCAGGTGTTTTTAAAATCGTTTGAGGATTCAACATTTGCGCAATTAAACCACTGATACCGGCGATTCGACCATGTACGTATAGGTAGCCAACTGCGGCTAGGCCCAATAAGGTCCCGCCGAGAAAAGCGGTTAGAAAGGGATGCATATTCATCAGCCACAAAAACAATATATGTTTTTATAATATGTTATTTAAAAAAAGATGCAAGCCCTCCAACCGAAATATTCGTTCTGACTTGCCTTTTCCTGATTGAAAAATTCAACGTTTCAAGAGTGTTTGATTAATTTATTTAGAAATAATTTATAAACTTGAAAAATCACGAAATATATCCTCGGAGATTTTTCAATAAAGGCTGTTTATTATGAAGTTAATTGAAATAATAGATAGTTTATAGATCAATACTGATATCGCTGAGTGCATCGCTCACCCACGTTAAAGCATCTGAACCCAATTCTATAATATTCGAACCAATTTCAGCTAAGTCGGTCAAATCTAGAGAAGATAAAGGATCAAATGATGAATTGTTTTTTTGCTGTTCTTGTTCAGCTTGCTGCTCAATGACTTGATCTAGATCCGTTTGATCTAATGGAGATGAGTTTGAATGTTGTTGTAATTCATTGTCTATATTTTGCATAGAGTTATCCTGTTGTTTTTTATATCACTTACGATTGATATTACTTCGGTTCAAACTCTTTGAGCACCTTATCTACAAACCACCACGGTAAACGCTGAATACCCGAATTCATCTTTAAAATTTCAGCTTGTTCAATTTCCGCAATGAAAGACGCATGCTGTCCATCGGCAGAGTTATCAAATAAATAACTTCGATCCGTTGCTTCTACCGCCTGCATTAACAAATCCATACTTCGATAATAACGTTCACGAATTTTTTGTTCTGGCACGCCATGTCCACCCGTTTTCACTCGGTACTGAACACGTGAAATATTGATAACAGGATCAATAGTGGAAACATAATACAGATAGGTTCGAAAGCCTTTTCTTTTTGCTTCGCGTAGAAATTCCACCTTTGAAATATGGGACATCACCGTTTCAAACGTAAAACTAATTTTTAACTCTAAAAACTGCAAACGGATGTAATCAATAATTCTTGCACAAAGATATGAATCAATCTGATCTGGATGAAATTCAATTTTCCAGGGATCTAATATCTGAGGTTTACGTGCTAATAGCGGAATAAAATCTCCATCAGCGGGACGTTTTTTCGTATCGAGAAAGTTAATTAATGCTTCTGATTTTAAAGCGGGATGATAATCCAACAAATTGAGCCGGTGTGAATGTTTCAGTTGAGCTTCAAGTTCATCCGCGTTTAAATATGCCCCAATATGATGGGGCAATAAATATTCTTTAACTGTGCTTTTACCTGAACCATTTGGACCCGCGAACATTCTAATGCGAGGCTGTGGAGGCATGTATTAAACAATTTCCTCTATTTTCTTTTTACGTTTTAAAATTTTAGGTAGATCATCCACTTGTACAAAGTCGGCTGAAACATCTTTTATTTGTACTTCTTGACCATTTTGCAGACGTTGAACCAGTTGTAGACCTTTTACATAAACCACAGTGGATGACGCACTTGCTTGTTCAAAAGCATGGCGAAATGCATGTATAGCAAGGCCCGGGATCATATCATCCTCATATTGGCTTGCTTTCATTACTGAAGTATAAGCTGTCATGTAAACAACTCCTCAAACATCAAAAATAATGTGTTCAATCATCTTATCATACTCGCAATATTTGTCTATTTATCCATCAACCATACTGAGAGAAACTCGATAAAAATTCAAAGTGATTAAATCATTTGATTATCGTACTCGAATAGAATGTCGTATATGAGTAAATGTGTGCGGATGCTACATCATGAATCATGTAAAGGTTATCCACGTTAGATTTATCACCGAATAGAATCCAAAAAGTTTTAGAAGAAAAAGTTTACGTCTCAATTTATTTTGTAGGACTCGAACAAAACGCACTTTCGTTTAGTCCAGACGACTGCATACTTTGTTGCTGTTGTTGTAAATAATGCTGTGAAGCCACTTGCATTAGATTGGCCATTTCAAGAGCTGAATTTTGTTGAGAGATTTCTAAAATCTGTCGATATGCATTCAATCTTAAACAAAAAGCTTGAGTTTGCTGCTGACCAGTTGCTGTAGAGGCTGGGTCATCCAAAATGGCTTTGGTTGAATTAATTTGCTCAGTATATGCTTGTATCTGAGCATTATATTCAGCTTGAGTCAGTTGTGGAGTAACCGCTTCATTCACATTTGCATGTATTACAGAAGAAGTAAACACAGAGAAAATAAAGACATACAGTTTATACATCAATGGAGAATGCATAAATTAAGCCTCATCACCTTCTTTCCAGACATCTTCATAATCATCAGCATCGATCATAAAACGATAGCCCACATCCAAAGCTAAATACGGTAGCACTTCAGGCACGACATCTTGCAGTTTACGCACAGTCATTGTTTCAAAGTTATCTGCGCCTTCAAGCTCCCCGCCATAAATATACCAACTGACATTTTCATCACCTTCTGCAGGCTTACGAATACCGACTATTGGATCTTTATTTAAGGTATGGACAGCCACAGCAATTACATCATCGCCTTGCACTTCTACATATGCAGAACCCACTTCTTCACATAAAAGTTTTTGTTCTGCAATCAGTTCTGCCAAAGGTGATGAATTTTGCGTATGTTTTGCCATGTTTGTTCTCAGGCCATATAGGTTTCGGGCATTCTACCGTGAATTACACATATATAGATAAATTTTTTCCGTGCGAAAGCATTCGTGCCTTGTTTTATTAATTCATTTATAGCAAAAGACTCAATGCAGTAGATTCCATGTAAAGATATAAACAGGAATAAAGGAAACTTAATTCAAGACATATACCGTTCAAACACAGAAATAGACGAATAAAAAATAGAATCAGTATGCAAACAGCAAGCTTCTTTACCACCACAGATTTAACTTTTGCCAATGCCTGTGCAAATTTGGACAAATACCCGATTTTCCAAACTTACATGATTTATGAAAGAAATCGTCAATGCCTTGCACGTTTCATAGATTCAAAACACTGACTAGAAAATACACAGGATGGTTAATACGCTTATATATAGGTCTATAAAGTATGACTTAGCTAGGCAATAAATGTTCATCATATCTAAAGCTGCCTACTTATAAGGAAATGCTCCCACAGAATATTCAATTCACTGAGGCAAACAAAATATCTAGCTTGAGCCCTATCATTTATGAAAACATTTCATTGGTTTGGAAATATGCTGTATCAATCATAAAAAAAATAAACTATCTTTTAATTTTTATATACTTAGCATACAGACTTGCTTTATTCTTTTAAATAACTCGCTTGAAAGCTGAGAGCAATTTAGATTTCTTTATGCACAAATAAATTAAACCTTAGAATTTTTAATGCGCTGTATGAATACCATCTTTATGACTATGCATGCGTAGGCTGTTCAACTGACGACCTATAAGGCGGATACACAAATCAGCACACCTTTTAGATCATTCGCACTGGTTATTACTAAACGTACGCACCATGATAAAGCAAGTTTACACAAAAGATATCAACAGTTTTAGCCAATTGGGTTTAAAATGATGTCCTACAATATAATGATAAAAATGTAATCTTTTAACATTGCCAATTCTCTGCAAAGTTCGCATTATATAGCCCATTCTCGGCACATGCTTTTCACGTCAATTCAAAGAAATTATAAAAAAAATGTGGAATTTTATGCCATAATGAGCAAACTTTGCAGGTATCTTGCAAAGTAAATTTGCAACTTTTTATTGGAGCAGGCTGAATGAGCTCGACCATTTTGGTCATTCATGGACCGAATCTCAACTTACTGGGAAAACGTGAACCCGAAGTTTATGGCTATCTAACACTCGATGATATCAACCAAAAACTGATTTCACAGGCTCAAAACGCTTCCATTTCTCTCGACACTTTCCAAAGTAATTGGGAAGGCGCTGTCGTCGACCGAATTCATCAAGCGCAACAAGAAGGCGTTCAATTCATCATTATTAACCCAGCAGCCCTAACACATACTTCGGTTGCTGTTCGTGATGCCCTTCTTGGTGTAGCCATTCCGTTTATCGAAGTACATCTATCAAATGTCCACGCTCGCGAAGCATTTAGACATCACTCCTATCTATCTGATAAAGCCGTTGGCGTTATTTGTGGTTTAGGTGCAAAAGGCTATGCCGCAGCACTAGACTTCGCCATCGAAAAAATTCAACCAACTTCTCAATCTTAATTAGGAATACTGTTCATGGATATCCGTAAAATCAAGAAACTCATCGATTTGATGATTGAATCTGACTTACAGGCGATTGAAGTTAAAGAAGGCGATCAATCTATCGCTCTAACTCGTCGCAATCCAGTTGTTGCTGCCGCTGCGCCTGCTATGGCTGCTCCCGCCGCTGCACCTGCTGCACCTCGTTCACCACGTGGTGCTGTTGAGCCGTCTCCTATGGTTGGTGTGTTCTATGCTGCGCCAAATCCAGGTGAAGCACCATTTGTTAAAGTTGGTCAAACTGTATCTGCTGGTGAAACACTCGGTATCATCGAAGCAATGAAAATCATGAACCCAATTGAAGCAACTCAAAGCGGTGTGATTGAAGAAATTTTGGTTAAAAATGGCGAAGTGATCCAATTCGGTCAACCATTATTCCGCTATCGCGCTTAAGACCACGGGGAATCACAATGTTGCAAAAAGTTTTAATTGCAAACCGTGGTGAGATTGCGCTCCGCATCACCCGCGCTTGCAAAACTTTAGGAATTAAAACCGTAGGGATTTATTCCGATGCCGACAAAGACCTAATGCACTTACGCTTCTGTGACGAAGCTGTGTGCATTGGACCAGGTGCCAGCAGCGAAAGTTATCTCAATATCCCTGCCATTATTACAGCGGCTGAAATCACCGGTGCAGATGCCATCCATCCAGGTTATGGTTTCTTATCTGAAAACGCTGAGTTTGCAGAAATTGTAGAAAACTCAGGTTTTATCTTTATCGGTCCGCGTCCTGAACACATTCGCTTAATGGGAAACAAAGTTTCTGCCATTATTGCGATGAAAAAAGCTGGTGTACCGACTGTTCCGGGTTGTGACCATGCTGTAACGATTCACAATGCATTGGCAGAAGCCAAAGAAATTGGATTTCCATTGATCGTAAAAGCTGCCTCTGGTGGTGGTGGTCGTGGTATGCGTATCGTTGAACGTGTAGACACGCTACTCGAATCTGTACAAGCCGCTCAACGTGATGCGGAAATGTGGTTTGGTGACGACACCGTTTATATGGAACGTTTCCTTCAAAAGCCACGCCATGTCGAAGTGCAAGTTCTTGCAGATGGTAATGGCCATGCAATTCACCTTTATGATCGTGACTGTTCATTGCAACGTCGCCATCAAAAAGTGCTTGAAGAAGCGCCTGCACCGGGTTTACCTGAAGAAGCACGTGCGCATATTCTTGAAGCGTGTGTAAACGCTTGTAAATTAATGCAATACCGTGGTGCTGGTACATTCGAGTTCTTATTTGAAGAAGGTGAATTCTTCTTTATTGAAATGAATACTCGTGTACAAGTAGAACATCCTGTTACTGAGCAAGTGACTGGCGTAGATATTATCGAGCAACAATTACGCATTGCTGCCGGTTTAGGTTTGGATCTTCAACAAGAAGATATTCAACTTAAAGGTCATGCGATTGAATGTCGTATTAATGCAGAAGATCCATCTACATTTATGCCTTCACCGGGTAAAATCGACCATTTTTATGCACCGGGTGGCGCAGGTATCCGATTAGATTCTCATATCTATCAAGGATATAGCATCCCACCATACTATGATTCAATGATTGCAAAACTCATTGCGCATGGTAAAGATCGTGAAACCTCTATTGCGCGCATGAAACAAGCTCTGGAAGAGATTATCTTAACTGGCGTGAAAACCAATATTCCGCTACATAAAGATTTGATTCTTCAAGATAAAAATTTCTGCGAACAAGCAATGGATATTCACTATCTTGAAAAGCATCTATTAAAGAAAGTCGAAGGACATGAAGAGAAATAAAACTTCAGTGTCAAAAAAACCACTCAAATGAGTGGTTTTTTTATTTTCATAAGAAAGATCTATAGTCATACTTAAGGTAAAACTCGACGCAATGTCGCAAAACACTGTTGACCCTGATCATTGGCACAGAAATTAATAACAGATGGACTTTTCCACTTTACAAAGTACTGTGAAATTTCGCCGGTTTGATCTTGAATATTGCCCGAACAATCCATCTGATTATTGTCATATTTCACTTGTAAAATCAGTGCTGGAATTTGCACATTCGGATCTTGCGCAGGTTGATAGTCATATATCCCAGATGACCACTCTTCACCGCTTTTGATCACAACATCATTATTGCTCTTAAAATTATAATATTCAACGCACTTTTTATTGGTCGGAATTTCCATACCCCATAAGCCGACCAATTCAGAACGTGTTGTCACCCTAAAGCTATTCACCGCTTCAACTTGATTTTTAGGCTCTAAATTTTGAGTTGTATTCTTATTATCTGCCGCCATCACCAACGATGAACTCAACATGAGTAAAACTGTAAGATATGCTATTTTCATACATTTAATCAGTCATATAAATCATGCTCTTAAAGTAACACATTTTTTTACAAATCCGCGGTTTATCACATTTTCATAACAATCATTTTTCCTATTTATCCAAAAAATCAATCTCGGTTAACGAAACTACAAATCAGCTAAATGCCAAACAAATCACACTATTTACAATAAAATAATATAAAATCTTTTTTATCGTTTAATATACGAAAAAAACGAATTCTCCCATATTTAACTTAGGCTTACATAAGCTAATGAAACTGCATTCGAATAGTCTTGCTCCGCTTAATGCACGCCACAGCATGGCTTTTGTAATAGTCGCTGCAGTTATTCTTTGCTGCTGCTTAATCGGTATTTTCACCCGCCCATTAAGCTATTTAGCGATTTTTTGGCCTGCGAATGCAGTATTGTTAGCAATATTCTTAAGGTTCCCTAAACTGAGTAATCTGGGAGGATGGTTAGGTGCATTTACCGGTTATATGCTCGCAGATTTAGTGACGGGCAATTATTTCCAACTCACTTTATTTCTCACTTTTTCAAATTTAACCAACAGCATGGTATCGCTATTTTTTATGCGATATTTTCAGGTGAACTATCAAAACTATAATAAAGGTTTCACCTTTCTGACCATGATTGTCATCATCGCCTGCGGTGGATGCCTTGCGGGTGCTCTTTTTGCTATTTTCACTGTGCCTTATATCCCCAACACGTTTATGTCGACCGATAGATTATCGATTGATTTTGGTATGTGGTGGATTACCGAAATATTAAATGCGCTGATTATATTACCGCTTATTCTGTCTTTTCCTAAACTGGCCGATCTTAAACTTTATTTCAAAGATCGACGTCATCAAAGCTTTCAGATCAATAAAATATTTCCGGCAATTGCAGTTGTCTTCTGCGTATTTTTAACAGCCGTTTCTACAGGTCCAGGAGCAATTCTCTACCCTTTAGCGGCTCTAATTTGGGCAGCATTAACCTATCGCTTATTTACCTTATCCCTAATTAATGCCGTGGTAATTTTAGCGACCTATTACAATTTAAATGCGTTCTACTTACACGATTCTTCATTAGCCTATTTATCGACAGCAATTTCAGTTCGTATTGGCCTAGCCATGCTGATTCTCTCGCCGTTGATTCTTTGTATTATTAGCCGAAATCGGCACGAACTATATAAAGAGGTTTTATACCTTGCAAATCATGATAGTTTAACGCATGCGATGAATCGTCGATATTTTTTCGAGCACGGTGAACTTTACCTACAAAACCAAATTCAGCTTAACTTTTCCATTATCATGATGGATATTGATCATTTTAAAAAATTGAATGATCAATATGGGCATTATGTCGGTGACCAAGTTTTACAAGAGTTTTCGAGTGTTGTGCGTAAGAATTTACGTGAAACAGATTTATTTGCACGTATTGGTGGCGAAGAGTTTAGTATATTACTTACCAACATTGCAGCACCTGAAGCTCAAGGTATTGCTGAGCGTATCCGAAAAGTCGTTGAAACCACACCTATTTTCATTGATGAACAAAATACGATTTATATTACGGTGAGTATTGGTCTGATTCATCAGTCTTTGCCCGAATCTCCAAGTTTGCAAAGTATGATTAATCAAGCCGATCAGGCCTTATATCAAGCCAAAGAGCTCGGCCGTAATCAGGTGATTTTAGTCCATTGAGACTTATCAATATACTGAATTGCTTCAAGCTGGCTTTTGAATCGTTTTAGGCAAGCCCACGACCAAAAACATGGCAGGTAGAACCGCCAGTCCTGCGATCATAAAAATAACGGGTCCCGAAAGCATGTCCCAATATCGACCTGCTAAAATACTGCCACTCGCAACACCTAAGCCCCACATGGTACTGTATAGCGCTTGACCTCGCCCTTGTTGACTTGCGGTAAAATTTTGAAAAATGATTCGCATAGCGATTAAGTGGAATAATCCAAAACTGAATGCATGAATCGTTTGCGAAGCAAATTGAGTGATAAACACCGCCGGATATAAGCCTACAATCAACCATCGCATCCCTGTTAGCCCCAGACAAATAAGCACTAAATTTCGCCAAGAATAACGATTAAAAAAGCCATTGGCATAGGCAAACATAATGATTTCTGCAATGACTCCGACAGACCATAAAAAACCGATTTGGCTCGTCGAAAAATCAGCCTGCTTAAGGTAATTACTATAAAAACTATAAAACGGCGCATGTGAAAAGAGCAGAAAGAATTCAATGATAAAAAAACTCGCTACAATAGGCCGTTTTAAGATAGGCCAAAGTGGTTCAAGCTTTTTCTGTGATGATGGTGCAGTAGCGGGCTCTTTAATCGTAAATGACCAAATAAATGCGAGAAATGCAATGCATAACAACATGATAGGCAGCATTGAAACAGGTATTATTTCTAGCAAGGCACCTATTCCAAATACCCCAACAATGAAACCAACTGATCCCCATTTTCTGACTTTTCCATAAAGTTCTGCACGCCGCTCAGCGAGCCAAAATAAAGTTACTCCTTCAAATTGAGCCAATATGGCATTTTGAAAGAAACTAAAAACCAGCATGAGTAATGCAACAGACTGAAAACTATTGGGAATTATAAAAATCAGAAACCAAATACAGGCTTCCATCCATGTTGCAATTCGGACTAAAAGCATGCGCTTGCCGGATTTATCTGCAATCCACCCCCAAATAAATGGCGCAAAAAAACGTGTCACAATTGCAATCGAAGATAAAACACCTATTTCTTGATAATTAAACCCTTGATCCTCTAAATACAAACTCCAATACGGCATGAATGTACCCACTATTGAATAATAGAAAAAGTAGAATCCACCGAGTTTGGATTGGATTGGAATGTTAAGCATCAAACTGTATTCCTTAGTATTTACAGTAAGTTATAAACTTTTCAGAGTTGTATGCTTTTGCATCTAAAAGGCTTGGTTAGGATATGACGAGTATACAAATTTATTTTATTTAAATTATTTCAAAATTTGTACAATTTTATCAAAATATCAAATTTCCTCATTATTCTATTTATTAAACAATATGTTATTTTTACTTATAAAACTCTCATATGTTAATAAAAACCGCCCATTTGGGCGGTTTTTTATCTATTGGCTCTTAGTTCGAACTAAATTTAAAAAATGCAGATGACGCTCATATTGATCAATGACATCTTGCAAGATATCTTCTTGCGTCCATTCGATGATGTCATAATTTTGACCACCTTCCCTCAAAAATACTTCAGCTTGATAATCTTGCGTAATTTCTCCTGAATCAATCATAAAGCTTGGTGTATTTTTTTCTTGGACAACTACTTGGTAGATAAAGTTAATCTCATCTTGATGGTTTACACGAAGCTGCAAGCCATCATCTATCGTGTTTACCGTCACATCTAAATGACGACGCTTAAACTCTTTCTGTAGATTTGAAAATGCCTGGCTTACCGTTGTATCAATATATTGTTCAACTTCTTCACGTGTATGCGGATAATGCATAATCAATCCTAAACGTTGCTGCCAACTTCTTGGATTATGAATTGCTTTAGGTGTAATACGCGCATCCTGTAATGCTTGCATCTTGGTTGCATCTAAATGTAGAGCCTTGACTAAGCCCCAGCAAATTAAAAGCATTACAAAAGTGAATGGTAATGCACTCAACATTGTTGCAGATTGCAAAGCACCTAAACCTCCTGCAAACAACAAAACTATCGCAAGAACAGCCATTAGAGTTGTCCAAAACAATCGTTGCCATGTTGGGGAGTTCTCAGATTTAGCTGTTAAATAATCTGTAACAAGTGCACCAGAGTCCGCTGAAGTCACAAAAAATAGCATAACCAATATGGTCGCAACAAAACTCATAATGCCTGAGAATGGCAAAGTTCCTAAATACTCAAATAGCGCAACGGATGAGTCTCGTTGTACTGCAGAAATCAGTGAGGTATTCGCTTCGTTTAAGATGCTATACAGTGCAGCGTTACCCATCACTCCCATCCAGATCAGCGTGAAGCCTGTTGGAATGAGTAAAACACCTACAATAAACTCACGAATAGTACGTCCTTCAGACACACGAGCAATAAACATTCCTACGAATGGCGACCATGAAATCCACCATGCCCAGTACATAATTGTCCAACCACCAATCCAACCATCAGATTGATAGGCATATAAATTAAAGGTCATGTTGAATAAGTTTGAAAAATACTGGCCAGCATTTTGTATAGTCGCTTGTAATATGAATATCGTAGAACTAGCAAAAAATACAAATAATAAGAGGGTTAATGCTAAGCCTAAATTGATCTCTGATAATCGTTTAATACCCTTGTCTAAGCCCATAAATACGGACAAAGAGGCCATAGCTGTAACAATGACGATTAGAATTAGTTGCGTCGTCGTTGAATATTCAATCCCGAATAGATAATTCAGGCCGGAGTTAATTTGGGTTACACCAAAACCTAAAGTCGTTGCGACACCAAATACAGTACCGATCGTTGCAAAGGTATCTACACCATCACCAATTGGACCATAGATTTTTTTTCCAATGAGAGGATATAACGCAGAGCGAATTTTTAGAGGTAGATTGTGTCTATAAGCAAAGTAAGCTAACGCCAAGCCAACAATTGTGTAGATTGCCCAAGCATGAAGTCCCCAATGGAAGAATGTTACACGCATAGCTTGCTGAGCTGATTGGATAGTTTCTGGTTCACCGGTTGGAGGTGATACATAGTGCATCACTGGCTCCGCGACACCGAAGAACATTAAGCCAATACCCATACCAGCAGTAAATAGCATAGCGAACCAGGAGCTATTACTATATTTTGGCTGGCTATGGTCTAAACCAAGTTTAATTTTACCCATATTTGAACAGGCAATATAAATAAGCACTATTAGAAAAATGGCTACAGATAACACATAGAACCAACTGAATGAGTTTGTAACCCATTGATTTAGTTGTTTAGTAATTAGATCAAAAGCATTGGGAGCTAAAAATACAATGGCAATGAAAATGCCGATAATAACAACTGTGCTAATAAACACATTTGGATTCACATTGGAATACCATGACGGTTTCAATGAAGACATACCTTCCCTATTCCGTTTTATTTGTAAGACAGATCAAAATTGATCAAAGAGATATCCGCTAACTGCGGAAGAAACAGGCTTGTAAAGATGAGTGCTGGCGATTGTAATTTCGCTCTATACGATAAATATTAAAAATATTCATGTGCATAAATTGAAAATTAAAGGCTGACTCAATCTAAGCCACTGTTTAGAATGTGCACATGTTATCATATTTTTAGATACTAAATTAAATATTAAGCAATTTATTAAATTAAGAAAACGATCAATTTAATGTCTTCATTCTAAATTCATTATATTTATCAATATCATTTTTCTTAATTTCTTATAATTTTCCAATTAATACAAAACTCAAAAAACCACTTTTTGGTGGTTTTTTGAATATTTTTTATCACTTATATAATTTCATCTGGTTGGTTTTGCTTCGGTTACTTTCTAAGCTATCCAGATAAAGTAAGTTTAGCGAACTGCTTCAACATGCAATTTATAATTAACTGTTCTATTATTCCGTGCCGTATTCCGCATTTGGTAGATCTGAATCAAATAATTGCCTGATTCTGGCAGCTTGAATTTTCCAGATGCTCCTGTTGTAGATCCAATCACCAAAGCGTCTGCTTTTCCTGGTTTATCACCAGGAGCATATATATTAATTTGGGCTAAATCATGATTGCTTGTCAGCTTATAGCTTAAAGTTTGTCCAGCCTTAGCATTCAAACTATACTGAATGTCATCGTAGCCTTTAAATGATCCTGCAACTGTAGTACCAATAGCACCTTTTGCAAACTGAATGGGTTTTACTGGTGCAGCAGATACACTTGGCGAAACCGCCGCAGACAAAGCCAAAGTTATTGAACCTAACAAAGTTAATTTTTTCATCACTATGTGCCATTTTTAAATTGATCATTTTTAATCATGTGAAATTCTAAATTTCATCAATGATTTTTCATTTATATCGTAAGATGTACAAAGCACTTTTGCCATTTCCTTTTGTTATCCATTGATATAAAAAAACCGTACGAAGGTGGCTTATTTTTTACTTGAGCAGTCCGTATCTTGCATGTGAAAGTGTCTGTAATTCAAACATGTGGTCGTAATCATAGTTTGGCATTATGAATCCACATTTTTACTTACGTTTGATATGGCACTGCTCATAGAGAACATATTGTCGTTGAGCATGCTCATCAGTAATGGTGGGGACTAAAATTAGAAAAGTGTCGTGAGGTGCTTTATCTATGGTCTATATAATCCATATTTATTAGACTTCTTTCATAAGTCAGTTTTTAATCAATACCTAATTCACAAAAAAATGTTCCCTCTCCTTTTCAAAGATGAGCGCAATTATGCGCAAGAGGGAGAGGATTTATATGAAAACTCCCCCTCTCCTTTTACGGAGTATGCAGCTCATTCCTGAGAAAGAAGAAGATTTCAGTATTAATCTTGCTACGAATTAATGATTATTTTTTAAAATATAAAAGATATTTATTATATTAATAAAGTCTTATAAAGAAAATTTCTGCAATATCAACTTGGATTTGATGCTTACTAGGAATAATCACGATACAATTAGAATGCATAAATTTATTTAAAGGATGATTGCCTAAATTCTTATCAATATCAATCAAAAATTTTCCAGAGTCATCCTGTGTATAATTTCCAAATAATAATTGCATTTTATCGTTAGTTTTGTAGTTTTTAATGAATCCTCTGTGAAAATTATTTTTTATAAAATTAGGGTCAGTTCTATTTAAAATATATCTCACTCCGACATTTATTGTCATCGCAATATCATCAACATCTCCTAAGAGGTTCACGATAGTTGCTTTGTCTTCAATAGTGTGAGTTTTTAAACCTCTATAATTACCTTGGGTGTCTAATATTTTTTCCGTTTTATTGATTGGATGTGAACGATGATCACTTCTAAAAACTTTAAATTTTTCCTCATTTAACGTGAGCATGTTGATTGGAGTATTAGTTGACGATTGATCAAAAGTAGCGAGTTTAGGTAAAGTTAAAATACCACCACTTGAAGAACTAGCGCTGCAAACTAGAATTAAATCATACTCTGCTGTCAGTACATGAAACTCATCAGTAAACCGCTCTTGTGAAGATGTTAAAGCTGGATTAATAATAGGATTTTTTTGTTCAGTTTCAATTTTGAAAGCATGCTCTAATCTAATTGGTTTTAAGATTTTGACTCCAACATCATCGTACCCCCATTGCTGCAAAATATTTTGAACATAAATGCATTCTTCACTAATTTTTTCTTCAGTATCATAGTTATACATACTAACTATAATGATTTTAGGTTTTTTATATACTTCAATTTCTCTTAAACCTGCCCTTGACAATACGATTACTTTTTCAGCATTAATTTTTTCATTTTTTTGAACCAAACATTCACCTTGTTGGATAATGCTTCCTTGTTTTATCACACCTTCAAATTTTTCTATTGGTGAAAGAACCTTATAAGAAAAGGGATCTTCAAGATCTAACCTACTATCATCTTCTTGAATAACAGCATCTATTTCACAAGGCAGTTCGATATTTTTAGGGAGTCTAATAATAGAATCTTCTTTGTAATCAATTTTGTATATATCTTTGGATCGATAAAGTTCTGCATCCCAGAAATACATATTATTAATTTTTAAAAAGTTATTTGCTTTGATATTTTGAGTCATATGTGAATTAATGCCCCAACCAGCAAATTTTGATAAATTTTTAGCTGGATAGTTATTTGAAGCGATAACATTTTCTGCAACTCTCCTACCTATAGCTTTGTCCAAAGAAATGCATTCTGTTGGATAGCCTTTGGGAAGTCGTGGATGCAGTCCATGGAATAAATCTATTAATTGTCTAGGGAAATCATCAGGAACATTTAATTCTAGTTTCATTATTAAGTACCTAATGGCTGTTTCTAATTAATATTAAAGTATGGCGGCAAGCTGAGGCTTTCATAAAAAATATGTTCAATTTTTACAATAATATGAATTAAGTAAAGATTAATTGACGTAAAATTAACACTTTAAGGTACTTTTTATCAACTCTTTGTTTTAATAGGGCACAGTCTTCCAAACTGCATGTAAACACAAAACTGGTATGAACAAAGAAAGAAATCAGGACAAACCGGCTGGAAAAGTTTAGACCGCGACGGCGATGGTCAGGCCTGTGATTGCCTGCCGGGTGGAAATGGCAAGAAGTGCCCGAAGAAGAAAAGATAAAATTGAACAAGTATATTGATTATAATTTAATCCATTAGATTTAATTATTTCCTAATGTATTTCAGTCGAAATATATTTTAAGTAAATTATGCTTACCAAAAATTATGAATAAATTTGGATCAATAATGCATATTAAACCACTTTTACTTTTAGGCTTATTTGGTCTATTAACCGGGTGTCAAGTTGTAGAAACTGCTGATAATAAAAAGTCAGTTTCTATGTTACCGCTACACATTCCAAAGGAAGCACGCTACCTAAATACTGCTGCAAATGCACCTATTTCAGAAAAGCGAGAAGCTTATGCTAACCAACTCGTGAGCTCGGGCCAAAAATATGCCACGATCAAAACAATTCCTTATGAGTTTTTCCAAGGATCAGGTTCTTTAAGTGCGTACCCTTACACGGTTTACACTTTTGACCAGCAACGTGTGAAATTTGTAGAAAACTCACTACTCAGCCCATCAACTACACAAACAAGATTTGATCATTCGCAGGTGAAACTCAAACTACCTGTTGGTCAACACGACATTGTTTTCGTAAGTGGCATTGGAAATCATAGTTACTTTACTGAGATCAAAAACGTGACTTTAGAAGAAAATAAAGATTATGTGATTGGCGTAGATCGTAACCCAAATACAAAACCTCTAGTTTTCATTGCTGAATATGAAGTTGACTCTCGATTTAAAGCGACTGAGCCAGAATCTATTGTTATTACAAAACGTATTGTTGAAGGTGTTGAGCATGCAAACCTTAAAAAAGTCAAAGTTTATTAAAACAGCTACTGGCTTAGGGCTATTAACTTCACTGTTATTGCTCCAAGGCTGCGTACGAATGATGCTACCAACCTCAGAAACTGAATTGGTCACAAAATCAATCAATGGTGGTGGTTCAGTAGAAGTTCCTTTGGACTATGTACAATCCTATGCAAACTTAAAGCAGGCATATGGAAAATGCGTGGAATACAGGACTTATAATGATTATTTGAAAGTTGAAGCTAACCTAGATCGTGAAAATAATATTGGGACTTTTTATGGCAGACCGCCATATGGGACTTATATTTTTAAGACTACAATTACGCCTATAGATTCAACTTCATCTAAGCTTACAATCTATACAATACGTGGCAGTCTTCTGACAGACAATGCCAATCAAAATGTATTAAAAAAACGTTTAGAGCAGGATAAACTTCGTGCATTAGGTCAAGATCCAAAATGCAATAAAGGTTAATTTGTACTTAAATCAAAAGAGTGCCATATGGCACTCTTTTTTATTAGACTGATTAAAAATAAATTCATCTTGCTAATAATTGACCAATTTCTAAATTTGAATATCCACGATCTTTGAAGATTAAAACAATTGCTTGTTTATACATATCAGAATCGGAAGATTTATATTTATTAATAAGTTGCAGCTCTGAATTAAGCTGGAGATCATTTTTTATAGTCAATACTTCCGTAGAGACTTTGTTAAAAATCTTGAAATTAAACATACAGGCACTCGTTATCCGCGTTATAGCGGCCCGACTACAACAAATACCTGCCTTAAATTAACCAGACACCCTTGACCAAAAGGATTGCAAATTAAGACAATATTTGCAAGTTTTCGCATTTCCAAAAGATAAAAAATATCCAAAACACTATAAATGGGCCGTAAAACGCTCAAATCAAAACTTATTTCCAAATAATACAATGTAATTTATCTGGTCAAGAACGTAAGAACATAAAGCCCTTTGTATCCCTTCTATTTCAATCCCGGATAACACGACATATTTACGATAGGCTTTACGATAGGCTAAATGTTCACTCACATTGAAATAGGAAAATATTCCAATGACTACTATTAATGTTGAAAATATTAAAAATCATGCAGATGTTATTGCTTCTTGCGGTACTAAAGTCGGTGAAGTTGACCACTTGCAAGGTTCGGATCAAATTAAACTGACTAAACATGGTGACGGCCATCACCACTTAATTCCAGTTTCATGGGTTGGTGAAATTACAGACAATAAAATTGTACTGACTAAAGACTCTCAAGAAGTTAAAGATACTTGGGTTGAAGCTTAAAAGCTCAATCCTAAAAAAACCCTCTTAGTGAGGGTTTTTTTAATGTCTTCTGAGAATTGTCATTGGAGGAAGTTAGTCTTTATCTAATGTATGAGGTGTTGTTGTCTCCTCATTTTCATTACTATCTTTTTGCTGGCAACCTACCAGCCCCAATACTAGTACCACGCTTATAATTGCTAACGCTTTCATACTTAGGCCTATATATGTGTTAAAGCTCTACACTAACAAAGCATGAAGGTTACTGTGTATTGAATTAAAAATAAGAAAGCCCTCAATTGAGAGCTTTCTTAAATAGAATGAATTTAGGTGCATCTATAAATATTTAAATCCAAAAACCTATTTTGTACGCTCAATATGAATTACATCAATATCAGTAGGTTTAATACGATGAGTATCAACCTCCCCGACTACATGCACTTGATCACCCACTTTGAGTTTAAGCGGTTTCCATAAATCATCATCAACGTCTATATTGATCGCACCTGTTGAATCACTTAACTCAAAATCATCACCTGCAATATGTTTAGTGATTTTTCCTTTTAGCGTTACACCAGATTCATCTGATAATTTTTTTGCTTGGGCAATTGTTACAACATTTTTTTCAGCTTCTTTTAATAACGCTGCATCGGACTTTGCAAATGATGTATTTACACTGAATAAGGCAAAACCACCAAGTACTGCACAAAGTATTTTTTTCATACTTATGACTCCTATTAATTAATTCTGTTCTACGAACTATAAGACTTTTCAGTCTAATATATTTGGATAATTTTCATATCTTTCAAGTGTAAAATCCCCTTCAAATGAAGTGAATGGGACTACGGTTAACTATAAAACATATAAATGTAAAAGTAGAATCCTGTTAGTTTGTACTAGATTAGAAATTAAGCATTAGCATCTATTCATTAGTATTTACAGAAACTTATAAGTTTTTCAAAGTTGTATATTTTTACATCAAAATGGCTTTAATAAAATCAGATGAGTATACAAATTAATTTTTATTAAAGTATTTGAAAAGCATATATTTTTGAAAATAAACAAGAAAATTCATTACTTTAATTATTCAGTGATAGGATACTTCTAACCCATAAAAGTATCATAAGCATTAAAAAATCGCCATTTCACTCACTATCTGATTTACTTCAACAACATATATATTTTGCTTTAATAGGAGAATCTTGATGAGTTTTATAATTCGAGACGAAAAACCAGAAGATATACATGATATTGCAGAATTAACCAAAGCCGCTTTTTTAAATGTAGAACACTCCAGTCATACTGAGCAATTTATTGTGAATAGCCTTCGAGAACATGACCAACTCACGATTTCCTTAGTCGCGCTTGAGAACAATACCCTCGTGGGTCATGTTGCTGTTTCGCCAGTCTCAATCTCCTCAGGTGAAATGGGCTGGTATGGTTTAGGTCCAATTTCCGTTTTGCCAAATAAACAAGGTATGGGCATCGGTACTTTACTCATGAAAGCATCACTTGAGAAACTAAAACAATTAGGAGCAAATGGCTGTGTTCTGCTAGGTGATCCGAATTATTACCATTAGTTTGGTTTTAAATCATATCCTCGTTTAAGGTTACCAAACGTACCTCAAGAATACTTTCAGGCTATCAGCTTCATCGACCATATTCCTACTGGTGAGGTTCACTATCATGAAGCCTTTAATGCAACTGAGTAAAAAATGTCTATATTTCTCCTATATTTTCATGCATAAAAGCCGCTCATTTGGGCGGCTTAGTTTTAAGGGAAATAACAAAAGGCTATATTTTCAGCATAAACATTGTGAGTAAATTCATATTTATCCACTACAATTTATTATTTTCAAATCAAAAAAATAAAATCAACTTCGAACTTTATTTTATGCATATTAGTCACTATATTAAAAATTCATAGAATAAATGAAACAACGTGAAAACTTGAAATTAACCTTTTGAAAAGAAGACGGCGCCCATAATGGAAACAAAGCATTATATTCTCAAATTGGTTGCTAGCTGTATTTGTCTAGCTTCAACATACACATCTGCATCTCCTGTACCTTCCAAGATAAATGAAGGTCAAATCGCCAATATAACAGCCCTTACACCCGGTACAATACTATCTTTACAAGTCCAAACGCCTGATCTTTTTAGTAATGCAGCAGAACGATATATCATCAGCTATCGAAGCCGAGGTGTTCATTCAGAACCGATTGTTGCTTCTGGATATGTCCTATTACCTAAGGGTAAAGCCCCTAAGGGCGGCTGGCCAGTTTTGGCTTGGGCACATGGTACAACTGGTGTAGCTGATACCTGCGCCCCTTCGGGTGATTATGCAGATGGACCCGTTCACATATACCAACAAATTGCAGCCAAAGCTTTAAACGCTTGGCTTGCTCGTGGCTATGCAGTCGTTGCGCCGGATTATCAAGGTTTAGGTACACCAGGCGGCCACCCCTATATGAATGCTCAAAGTCAGTTACACACTGTCGTTGATGCAGTCCGTGCGATGCATCAATTAAAATCAGTAAAATTGAGTAAAAACTGGTATGTCATGGGCCACAGTCAAGGCGGCGCTGCTTCCCTAACCGTAGCAGCGTTTGGACAAAAGAATGCCCCAGAACTCAATTTACGCGGCGCAATTGCATTGGCACCCGGCGGTTACCAATATGAAGGGATTGCTGAATATGTCGCAAATCAGTCTAATATTGATCCGAGCGTTGCAGCATTTTTACCTATAGTCCTGTTAGGTGCTGAAGCTGCAGAGCCTACACTTTCAGCAAAAGATTTTGTCAGCCCAGAAATGCAGAAAATCCTCAATCAAGCTCGCAATCGCTGCTTATCAGAACTACAAAATGAACTAAAAGTATCGCCAAAAACTGTTTTTAAACCCAATGTAGATTTAACGCCATTGACCCGTTATTTAAAAAAACAGTCGATCGAATTTATGACACCTCAGGTACCTTTACTGTTAGTACAAGGTGATCAAGATCAATTGGTAGATTATCGGGGTGTCCATGCTTATTACCAAAAAGTCTGCAAGGAAAATAAACCCATAGCCTTTCACCCAATTAAAAATGGTGACCATCGTGATTCACTCAAACAAAGCGAATATTTAATCGACAACTTTATTCACTCAATTGAGAATAAGACGTATTTAAATACCTGCCCAATAAACTAATACTTAAAATTTTATATCAATATTTTTGATAGAAAATTCATTATGTAATTTTATTTATTAAGTTTTTTATTCAAACCTAAAGATGTTGGCTGTCAGCCTAGATCAATTTGGATTAATAAAATAAAAATACACAACTAAACAAATCAAAGAAATAGTTGAAATGAATAAATAAGTACCCGTTGTATTAAAGCTTTTTAGAAATTTAAATAAATCCATTATTTCTTCCCCCCATGAAAAAATAAATAAATTATACTCAATAATATCTCGTGGATTAAATAGCCGTTGGTCGAATAGCTAGAGCTATGGATCAAGTGATCATTAAAAAAATATGTATTACTTTTGAATCTAGACTTATCTAAAGTTTGAATCAGGCAAATACAAAAATACAGTTCCCAACTCAATGAGAACTGTATTATTAATACTACAAATTGATCGAAATTAAACAGCAAGTACTTTCACAATAATGGTTTGCATGTCTTCATTTTCTTCAGCCAAATAAACACGCTTTAACTCTTTACTTTTCACTTTGAATTGATGATTTTGATACTGAATTACAGCCGGAATTTGATCAAAATACAGGCTATCTGCGTCTAATTCTTCTTGAAAAAGTGGCGTGCCCAATTGATAGTCTAGGCTTTTTAATACTACATATTTAACAGTCGTTTTCATTGAAATAAACCTACTTTTGTTACGCTCTTTATTTTAAGTTTTAACATCGTTTTCCTTCCGAAAAAACCTTTATTTCATATTTTCGTACAGCTTCTAAGCAATCACGCTATTTTTGTGAATTCCACAACACCCACAGTACCAACTTAGACTTTTAGTGAAATTACAGGCGAGCGGAATCAATGCTAAAATTTTAAGAATACTAATGATCATTCACCATTCTACTTTGGGGTAAGCACATGCTTAAACAGTGTTGCGATGCTTTAGAACAAAAATCCATGACTATCGCATTTATCGAGAGTGCAAGCTCTGGTTATTTATGTAGCCAATTTTCAATTTATAAGAATAGTGGTGCAGATATCTTGTTAGGTGGTCTGGTCAGCTATGATCCGTCGATCAAGCGTGAAATTTTAAAAGTAGATCCTCTACTGATAGAACAATATACGGCCGAATCGGCAGAAGTGACTCAAGCGATGGCTGAGCACGGACAACAGCTTTTTTCACGTGCAAACTTTGTGGTTGCCTGCACTGGATTACTCAAATCCGGTGGCAGCGCAACTGTAGAAAAACCCGAAGGAACATTTTATATTTCAATCTTACATGACAGTCGTATTTATAATTACCACTATTTTATTTTAGGTACAGCTTTAGAACGCTTAGATCAGTTAACTGAAAATGTTGCTCACAGTGTATTAGACATCTTAAATGCAGAATAAAACATACATAATCTTCATATTTAAATATCATTTTGCATAGCATACTGTATTGAGAAATTTTTCTCATCAGGACAAGAAAATGCAGCTACGTCATTTCAATGCATTCGCAATTAGCACCCTACTGTCCTGCTCTGCTTTCGCGACGGTAGGCGGCCCTCAAACCATTGAGGTTTTAGGTTTTGATAAAAAAGACCAAAAAATCTATTTAATGCGTCATTTTGAAGATGGTCGTGGTCGTTTACCACAATTATATTATTATCAATTAAATAGCCAAAAACCGACGCAATTAATTACAGTGAAGTCTTTGTATATTAATCCAAAGACAAAACGGATTGATTACGATCAAGACAGCACCCAGTTTGATAAAGAAATCGCGAAAATAAAAAAACGTTTGGTCGAATTAACACCAGTAAATAACAATAATGCTCGAATACAGGTATTAACAACCATGAATGGCACTGCAAAATCATGGTATGACCCCACTGAAACCATTGATAAATGGACCTATCAATATCGTGTTAAAAATTCGCAGTATAAAAGCGCTGTACAAAAGGCTGAGACCTATAAAGAAGGTTTAAAAATCTCTAAAACTTATCGTGTAGTGCAAAAGCCTTTTTATTTAGTAACTGTTAAATATCTAGGGATTCCATTTGAAACAGGATATAGCGTTGAAGATCCAGTTTTATTAACCAAATAGATTGTTAAATTAAATAACAAATAATAAAAAAGCCTCTTTTGAGGCTTTTTTATTACACTTAAAATTATGCTGCAGAACGCTCTGCAATTGGCACAACTTTACGTAATTCCGGACCTGTATAGTCCGCACTTGGGCGAATAATACGATTGTCCGCACGCTGCTCCATTACATGTGCAGCCCAGCCTGTTACACGTGACATTACAAAAATTGGCGTAAACAATTTCGTTGCAATATCCATGAAGTGATAAGCCGATGCATGGAAGAAATCTGCATTACAGAACAGTTTCTTCTCACGCCACATCACTTCTTCACAGCGTACTGATACTGGATAAAGTACCGTATCGCCAACGTCTTTCGCTAGGCGTTCAGACCAGATTTTGATGATGCCGTTACGTGGGTCATTGTCTTTATAAATCGCATGACCAAAGCCCATGATCTTTTCTTTACGCTCAAGTTTGCCGAGCATTTCACGTTCAGCTTCTTCAGGAGTCGTCCAGTTTTCAATCATTTCCATCGCAGCTTCGTTTGCACCACCGTGGAGTGGACCACGAAGTGAACCAATTGCACCTGTGATACATGAATGCATATCTGACAATGTTGAAGCACATACACGTGCTGTGAAAGTAGATGCGTTAAACTCATGCTCTGCATACAAAATCAGTGATACGTTCATCACTTGCTCATGCAATTCATTTGGTTTTTCACCACGAAGTAAATGCAAGAATTGAGCGCCAATTGAATCATCATCGGTATTTTCTTCTACACGTACGCCGTCATGGCTAAAACGATACCAGTAGCAGATGATCGCAGGAAGCGTTGCCAAAATACGATCTGCAACATCTTGTTGTTCATCGAATGATTTTTCTGTTTCAAGGTTACCTAACATTGAAACGCCTGTACGCATCACGTCCATTGGGTGTGAGTCAGCAGGAATACGCTCTAAAACTTCTTTCAAGGCTTGTGGTAATTGACGCAGTGATTTGAGTTTGGCTTTGTATGCTGCAAGCTGTTCTGTTGTTGGTAATTCACCAAAGAAAATCAGGTACGCGACTTCTTCAAACTGACAGTTTTCTGCCAAGTCTTGAACGTCATAACCACGATAGGTTAAGCCCGCACCACTTTTGCCTACAGTTGACAATGCAGTTTTACCAGCTACTTGTCCGCGCAGTCCTGCGCCCGTGAGTACTTTTCCTTCAGCCATTTTTTATTTTCCTTCAGTGAACAATTTATCTAAGGTGTTTTCAAAAGTGTGATAATCGAGGAATTGATAGAGTTCTTTTCGTTGTTGCATTTTATCCAGTACATTGACTTGTGTACCGTCATTGCGGATTGCATGCATCACTTCGAGTGCCGCTTTTTGCATTGCACGTGTCGGAGACAATGGATAAAGCACCATTGAAATGCCTTGCTCGCCTAGTTCTTCTTTGGTGTAGTAAGGGGTATCACCAAACTCTGTAATGTTTGCCAGTACAGGTACACCAACAGCGTCGCAGACTGTTTTGTACATGGTGATGTCAGTCATCGCTTCAGCAAAGATCGCATCTGCACCCGCTTCTACACATGCACATGCACGGTCGATCACTGCTTGCAAACCTTCTTTTTGTAATGCATCTGTACGCGCCATCACCACAAAGTTTGAATCGGTTTTTGCATCAACAGCCGCTTTAATACGGTCAACCATTTCTTGTTGTGACACGATTTCTTTGTTCGGACGGTGACCACAACGCTTTTGTGCGACTTGGTCTTCAATATGAACCGCTGCTGCACCTGCTGCAATCATTTGCTTCACACTGCGGGCAATATTAAATGCACCGCCCCAACCTGTATCGATATCGACAAGTAATGGCGTATCTACACGTTCAGTAATACGACGAACATCTTCCAAAACATTGTCTAAACTGGTCATGCCTAAGTCAGGTAAACCATAAGAATAGTTCGCAACACCTGCACCAGATAAATATATGGCTTTATAGCCAACTTCTTTTGCCATCATTGCTGCATAGGCATTTACTGTGCCAATGATTTGTAATGGTTTTTCTACTTCCAATGCTTGTCTAAATCTTAAGCCTGCAGACGTTTGTTGTGTCATATTCCTTTCCACGGCATTTACTTTAATTTTCGAAGTTTGAGTATATCCATATTTTTTTCCAACTCTATGGCTTTGTAGAATATTAACTCTAAAACTTTAGTCAAATATTTCACTTGTCACCTATCTGTTGTTATTCTTTAGTCAAAGATCTCTGATTTATAAGCAAAGCAGAAAAGTACTAATTTTTTTGCTATAATTATCGTCAAATCAGCTCTTTTTTTGTTAAAAATTATCACTTTATGCAAGATTTAATACACATTGAACCTCTAACGCATGACCAGCCACAAACGCGGCGCGGACATGAACGATGTGTTGCGCTTTTAGAAAGTGCTACGGAGCTTTTTTTAAAACGTGGTTTTGATGCAGTTTCATTAGATGACATCGTGAATCATGCAGGTGGTTCAAAAGCGTCAATCTATAAATATTTTGGTAATAAAGACGGATTATTTAAGGCCATTTGTGACTATCGTCGCTGCTTATTTTTCAAAGATATTTGCCTACCATTTACGGTGAGCCCTGACACCGATATTCGTGCTTATCTCATCAATACTTTAAATGACTTTCATCAGCATATTGTGATGCCTGAAAATGCTGCATTTATGCGGTTAGTCTTAGAACAAACAGGACGTAATCCTGAAATAGCACGTTATATTCATGAGCAAGGCCCAAAACAAATTCAGAACACCGTTGCAGAAATTTTAAATCAAGCGCATCAACACGGTTTGCTGTATTGTGAAAACCCACTGTTTTCGGCTCAATTTTATTTTGGAATTTTGCGAAATTTAGAATGGCGCGTTCTCATGGGCATCAGCATTGACGAAAATGATCAAGAAACCATCAATTACATCAGTTATTGCGTCGATCGTTTCCTAGACGGTCACCAAAAGCGCTAGATTTTTTGCAATTTACCTCTCTTATAGTATATTAATCGATTACTTTTTCTCTAACCAACCAACAACTAATTGTTGTTTTGTTCTTTGATTCAGCAATTATTGTGGAGTAACAATGGCTCTACGTCACTTTCTAACTTTACGCGATTTATCGACTTTAGAACTTAACCAAATTGTACAGCGCGGTATCGAACTCAAGCGCAAACAGCATAACAATGAAGTTTTCCAGCCTTTCGTTGGTAAAGTCATGGGCATGATTTTTGAGAAATCGAGCACCCGTACACGTGTATCGTTTGAAGCAGGAATGAGCCAATTTGGTGGTAGCGCAATTTTCCTTTCATCTCGCGACTCTCAATTAGGTCGTGGCGAGCCAGTAGAAGATTCTGCACGTGTGATTTCAAGCATGCTTGATATTGTGATGATTCGTACTTTTGGTCATGACATTGTTGAACGTTTTGCTTCTTATTCAAAAGTTCCTGTCATCAATGCATTAACAGATGATCACCACCCTTGCCAATTACTTGCCGATGTTCAAACATTTGTTGAACACCGTGGTTCTATTGAAGGCAAAACGGTTGCTTGGATTGGTGATGGCAACAATATGTGTAACTCATATATTGAAGCGGCTCATATGTGGGGCTTTAAATTAAAAATCGCTGCACCTAAGGGCTATGAACCTAAAGCAGAATTTTTATCTGAATTTGCACACTGTGTGGAACTTGTTGATTCTGCCGAAGATGCTGCAGTTAATGCAGATTTAATCGTGACAGATGTTTGGGCAAGTATGGGGCAAGAAGAAGAACAAAAAATTCGTGAAAAAGCTTTTGCTGATTATCAAGTGAATGAACGCCTGATGGATCTTGCTCACGCTGATTGCCTATTTATGCACTGCTTACCTGCGCATCGTGGCGAAGAAATTTCTGAAAATATGCTTGACCACAAAAATGCAGTGGTTTGGGATGAAGCTGAAAATCGCTTACATGCACAAAAAGCACTTGTTGAATTTTTAATTAACGAAAATCTAAAAAAAGACTAAGTTTTTACTTAGATAA
Organism: Acinetobacter sp. YH12063; assembly: GCF_013419715.1. Classification (NCBI taxonomy): domain Bacteria; kingdom Pseudomonadati; phylum Pseudomonadota; class Gammaproteobacteria; order Moraxellales; family Moraxellaceae; genus Acinetobacter; species Acinetobacter sp. YH12063. The sequence continues at coordinate 53,901 of NZ_VOZO01000007.1, forward strand.
ATGAAGCACCTTCGGGTGCTTTTTTTGTTTTTGCATGCTTTAATAAAACCATAACTTTTATAAGTGATTTAAAATATGCACATTCAAAAAAGCTTTTTAATTTTAGTCTCTTTGGGCCTAAGCACCGTTACATTTGCAGCATCTTCAACTGAGCTAGATCAATACCTCGTAAAAAAAGGAATTTTGGATGCTGCATTCCAAATTAAAAATAAACCTGCTTTAGATGAAATACTTTCTGCCATAAGTGACGAAGACTCTCGCACCCTTCCTTTTCAAGTTGACCAAAATATGTTGATGGAAAAAATGGAAGTTTCAGCAGATAAAATAGAAATCGAAGGAATTATCACCACACCTGACTTTACACAATTTGCAGAATCGGTCGGCCAACAGCAAGTCAAGCAACTGATCAAAAAGAATTCTCTACAAAATTGTGAATTGCTATTTGAGCATCAATTTCAACGTGTAAATCCATATGTGTTAGAAATGGACTTATCTTCACCTCAACAGAAATACGAAATCAAAATCCACAACGCTGAATGCAAATTTAAATAAACATCTGATGTTACGCACGCCAAAGTAATTTCGTATTTTAAAATGATTTTTAAGTTCATTCGACGGAGTCTTACATCTAGGGTTTGAATGAATGGATTGGCCTTCGGCTGGAGGTACTTTTGTTTCGACAAAAGTACCCAAAACCATTGCCATCCGCAAAACTCGTTCACTAGCACCTACTTATTCAAGGTATCGCAAAAACATTTTTGATTAAAAGTAGTCCTGTCTCAAACAATTGCGGATGACCTTTCCGCGTATTGTTCTTTTTATTTGAATCAGATTGCGCTTCTGATTTCTTACAGTTCTTGGTTTAACTTCTGCAATGTTTACTTAACGAATTAAACCTTGAGGCTGTAATACAATCACTGCCGCCCCCACCAATACAATAACGCCACCTAGCATATCCCATCGCGTTAAACTTATTTGATCAACGAAACGCAACCACAGTAATGCAGAGAAAATATAGATTCCGCCATAAGCTGCATAGATACGACCCGAAGCTGCTGGATGCAACGTCAATAACCAAACAAATGCAGCCAATGCAAGTGCTGTAGGAATCCATAACCACTGCGATTTTTGCTGATTTAAAATCAAATATGGGAAGTAACAGCCTAAAATTTCCATCAATGCTGTTAGTGCAAATAAACCGAAAGTGGTCAGCACTTTTGTTAATGATACGTCCATCATTGAGAAATCCAAATCTAGCGTTGAATAAATATAAAAAACCCGTGCAAGCACGGGTTTTTCGTTAATTAAATTACTTAAGCTGGTTCAGCGGTTTGGTCTTCAAACACTTCGAGTTTTAAGCCCACTGCTTTGCCATTTTCTTTCTTCACTGAAACACCAACATTGCCGCCATGTTCCGCAAGCTCACCAAACAGAATCATTTCAGCAAGCGGTTTTTTCAAATGCTCTTGAATTAAACGCTGCATTGGACGAGCGCCCATCAGACGATCATATCCTTGCTCTGCCATCCATTCTCGCGCATCTTGATCAACTTCAAGAACCACTTTCTTGTCATCTAACTGTGCCTGAAGCTCTGTTAAGAACTTATCAACCACACTTTCAATAACGGTTGTTGGCAATGCTTTAAATTGAATAACACCATCTAAACGGTTACGGAACTCTGGTGAGAAGGCTTTTTTCATCGCGTCTTGGTTGTCATTACTGTTATCTTGATCCATGAAACCAATGCTCACACGTGAAATTGATTCTGCACCAATATTGGTAGTCAGTACTAACACGACGTTACGGAAGTCAGACTTACGGCCATTGTTATCCGTTAATGAACCATGATCCATAATTTGTAGTAACAAATTAAAGACATCTGGATGTGCTTTCTCTATTTCGTCTAGTAATAGTACGCAATGCGGATTTTTATGAATCGCGTCGGTGAGCAAACCACCTTGATCAAAACCCACATAACCCGGAGGCGCACCAATTAAACGAGATACGGCATGACGTTCCATGTATTCCGACATATCGAAACGTACAAGTTCGACGCCTAATAATTTCGCCAATTGCTTAGTGACTTCAGTTTTACCCACACCTGTAGGACCAGCAAAGACAAAATTACCCACAGGCTTATCTGGCGCTTTAAGACCTGCACGAGATAATTTAATCGCAGATGCAAGCGCTTCAATCGCTTCATCTTGACCAAACACCACACGTTTCAGATCACGCTCAAGATTTTCAAGAACGCTCTTGTCATCTTTAGAGACAGTTTTCGGTGGAATACGCGCAATTTTCGAAACGATATCTTCAATGTTTTCAACTGAAATGACCGTATCATCTTGCTCAGCTTTTAAACGACGCTGCGCACCAGCTTCATCAATCACATCAATGGCTTTATCAGGCAAGAAACGATCATTGATAAATTTTGCAGATAGTTCTACCGCAGAAACCAACGCTTGATCTTCGTATTTCACATGATGGAATTCTTCAAATTTGCCTTTTAAGCCACGCAGAATATCAATCGTTTCTGAAATAGATGGTTCATTGACATCAATTTTTTGGAAACGACGAGATAATGCATGATCCTTTTCAAAGACTTGACGGTATTCTTGGAAAGTCGTCGAACCGATACAACGCAAAGTACCATTCGCCAAAGCAGGTTTGATGAGGTTCGATGCATCCATCGTGCTGCCCATACTTGAGCCTGCGCCGATGATCATGTGAATTTCATCAATAAATAAAATAGCTTCGGGCTTTTTCTTCAAGGCATTTAGCAGTTGTTTTAAACGCTTTTCAAAATCACCACGGTATTTAGTTCCAGCGACTAAAGCACCAATGTCTAAGCTAAACACTTCTGCATTTTCAAGCGGTTTAGGTGCTTTACCATTTACAATGAGCCAAGCCAATCCTTCAGCAATCGAAGTTTTACCTACACCCGGATCACCCACCAAAAGTGGGTTGTTTTTACGGCGACGGCATAGAATTTGAGCTGTACGTTCAATCTCTTTTTCACGACCAATCAGTGGATCTGTTTTGCCTTTTTGAGCTTCAACATTGAGATTGGTCGTATAAAGCTCTAATGGGCCAGAATTTGAAGACGTAGTGCTTTCACCATCGAGCTCTTCGATTTCTTCTTCGGCTTGGACTTCATCTTTACGTGTGCCATGAGACAAATACTGCGTTAATGTCAAACGGTTGATTTGATGGCGTTTAAGTAAATACACCGCAAATGAATCACGCTCTGAATACATCGCAACTAAAATGTCTGCACCTTCTACAGTGCGGTCATTTCCACTCGATTGCACATGGAAAATTGCACGCTGCAAAATACGATCAAAACTTTCTGTAGGATGTGGTGCTTGATCGCTATTTTCGCCAAGCTTAGGGGTATGTTGTTCTACGTATTCTTCAAGTTCTTTGCGAAGCACAATAATGTCTGCGCCACATGCTTTCAATGCATTAACAGCGGAATCATTATCCAGTAAAGCCAATAATAAATGTTCTACCGTCAAAAATTCATGTCTCTTTTGACGAGCCATGCTGACAGCCAAACGTAGTGATACTTCTAATTGACGACTGAGCATGTAATCCCCTTATTAATCTTTTGGCTCAATCTGACAAAGTAATGGATGACTTTGCGACCGAGCGTAATTATTGACCTGATTTGCTTTAGTCTCTGCGATGTCTCGCGGATAAACCCCTGCAACACCCTTTCCTTCATAATGTACAGTTAGCATTACTTGAGTGGCTTGGTCAAGATTCAAAGCAAAGTATTGTTGTAAAATTTCAATTACAAAGTCCATTGGGGTGTAATCATCATTCATTAAAACGACAGCATACATAGGAGGACGCTTTAACTCAGGTGGCGCAGTCAATACTTGAATGTCTGAATCACCATCATCCTGCGTACCTTGGCTGAGAGTCGGGTTTAGATGCCAGTCCACTAAACCAGATTGGTAAAATGAATTTTTAATGTCAGATAAACACGTTTGACGCTTATTGGTTCGCATAGGATTTAGGTTTCACACTTAGTTTGCACTTGCTTCAGTTTGAGGAATTTCTGAAAGGAAGGCAGATTGATTTTCAACAGGCTGACCTTTCGACCAGCTAAAACGGCGAATAACGGGTTTAGAACCGGTTAAACGCACTTCAATAAAGTCTGGACTAAAGCCTTTTGGCATGGTCCAACGTCCAGTGAGTCGCTCACTTTCGCTAAAGTTAAAGTTTTTGTCTTCTAAAGGCACTGCAAGTACTTCTGTACCCTTAATTAGACGCAGCTCAACACTTCCAGACACATTACTTTTTGACGGACTTACTTGAACGAGATCAAGTTGGTATTCATACGCATTTTCAGGTAACGGTTTAATCGCTAAATGTTGTACTGCAAGCGGCATACCACCACGTTGGCGCAATACTTCACGATACAAAACACCCAAATTACCGGTTAATTCTTGATCATCACGTGCTTTTTTAACAGCCAAATATAAATCATTTGAATTACTTACAGCGACATCACGCTCTTGAATTGCCGCATTCAAACTTTTATTCAGGCCTGCTAATTCATTTTTTTGCTTTTGCACCACATCAACCAGTTGCTCTGCATCTGCATCATATCCGACCACAGTTAAGCCCTGACGATGACCGATACTATATCCGAGAAAACCGCTGCTCAATGCAAGTACAACTGCACCAATCGCCAGTGGCATATTCGTCTTCATAAAAGGCGTTTTTTCACTGTTTTCAGGTTCTGACTTGAAATTAGATTCTGTATTCGACATCGTCATCTCTTATTTTTAGTTCACTCAAGGCACACATTTAAATCCAGTTTTAAATGTGTGTGAAGTTTTAAATCGTTTCTTATGGTAATAAACCAATGCCTTGAAGTCCTGCATTTTCAGCAAAACTAAACATCAAGTTCATATTTTGTACGGCTTGACCTGCTGCACCTTTCACCAAGTTGTCTTGAGCAACCAAAATCACTAATTTTTTCGGTTGAGGTTTGCAAATCGCAATACGTAATTGGTTCGCACCACGCACAGTACGTGTTTCAGGTGAGCTACCTGCCGGCATAACATCTACAAACTGCTCATTGGCATAGAACTGTTCATATATGCTTTGTAAATCCGCAGAAGCACCTGCGTCTGTCAAATCAATATAGATAGTGCTGAGCATGCCACGAATCATTGGTACCAAATGCGGTACGAATAAAATTTCGTTAAACACACCTTTTTGACCTGAAATATTTTCTAAGGCTTCTACAATTTCAGGATGATGACGGTGACCTGCAACTCCATATGCCTTAAAGTTATCTGCATTTTCAGAATAGATCATACCTAGGCTGGCTTTACGACCTGCACCAGACACACCTGATTTTGCATCAATAATAATGCTTTCAGGTTTCACTAATCCTTCAGCTTTTAATACTGGCGCTAAACCGAGCTGAACAGTTGTTGGGTAGCAACCTGGGTTACCAATCACTGAAGCCTTTTGAATTTTTTCACGATTTAATTCAGACAAACCATAAACTGAATCTTTTAATAGCTCTGGACATGCATGGTCGAGGCCATACCATTTTTCAAATTGAGCTAAGTCTTGCAAGCGGAAGTCAGCAGCAAGGTCAATCACTTTAGTATTTGCAGCAACTAACTCTTCTGCGTGTTTCATTGCTACACCGTGCGGCGTCGCAAAGAAAACAACATCACATTGTTTTAGTTCTTCAATATTTAGATCTGAATAGCAAAGGTCTGTATGTCCACGCAAGCTTGGGAACATATCATCCACACGGCGGCCATTTTCAGTACGCGAAGTTAAAACTTTCACTTCTGCATTTGGGTGTCGCAGTAAAATACGCAGTAATTCAACACCTGTGTAACCTGTACCGCCGACAATACCTACTGAAATCACGCTCATTACCTCTATTCAAAGTATCCATTTGATGACTGCGTAGTATGACAGGAAGTTGAGGATTTCTGAACTGTTTTGCTTGGGTTTATTTCTTCATAAACGGTAAATTTATAAAAAAAACAACAGTGCTCCACAAACTGCTTCAAGCTAGTTTTACAGAAACTAAGTAGCGATTAGTAAATATAAGTTATCTAGTCAAAATAAAGTTTAATACGATCTACTTTTAAACTAATTATTTTATTGTCTAAATACCCGTATTCACTTAATAGAATTTCATCTTTAAAAAAGATATCTCCTACTGATAAATTTCCGTTATTTAACATCCCAATAATTTCATAAGTAAAAGACTGATCAATTTTTCTAAATTGAGGTGAATTATCTGTTATCTCGGGCACATACTCATTAAATATTTCATATTCTAATTCAACATGATAAATACTATTAACGTTGAAAACAAAATTATAATCACTACAAAAAACGTTTAATATTTTTCCATCAACTTCAATCCAAAGTGATTCTTCCACATGCTCATCTTGAGACAGTATTTTAATTTTATAACTCATTTGTATACCCCTATTTTTCCAGCCACCACCAAGGCATTGCCGTCATTTTTAGTATTTTCCGATGCTGCTGGAAATGAACATCATGTTTTTGAACTTCTGCCCAAAAGTTTGGGCTATGATCAAAATGCTGAGTATGCGCTAACTCGTGTACAGCCACATAACGCGTGATTTCCAATGGGAACAACACCAAGCCGCTATTCAGCATAATGTCATGCTTTGCAGAGCAACTCCCCCAGCGAGTTTTAGGCTGACGAATCGAGCACTTACCATATTTCAAGCCTGTTTCACTGCTCACTTGCTTTAAATAAATCGGTAAATACTTTTTGGCATAAGCAATCACAAAGCTTTTTAAATATTGTTCAGGCTGCCGGTCACTGATGAAAAGCTGATGATTTTCTTCATCCAAGATAAATGAATGTTTTTGCGTTTGATACACAACCTGTAAAGGCTGTTCTAAATTAAAGAGTTTTAATTCTGCTGGAAGCGTTTTATCAATCTGCCCTGTTTTTTCCTGCTGCTTCTGCCATGTTTCAATCATCCATTGTTCAGATTGTTTCAGAAAATCTTGAACTTGGCGCTGCGTGCAAAACTGAGGAACTGTTAATTTAATTTGCGTTGGTTCTACACGCAGTCTTAAGCGTGTGGCACGTAATTTTCGAGTGATTTGAATTTCAGGAAGGTTTGGTGTCATTTATTCTTTTTAAAAGCTTATTAATAATGCATAAAATTGAATTTTAAATATCTTCAAAAATATATTAGGAATCCCTTCTCCCTCTGGGAGAAGGTTAGGATGAGGAAGCTATTAAAAAGAAACCTCTCCCTAACCCTCTCCTAAAAGGAGAGGGAAATATTAGCCTATTAAACCGCAGTACGCTCTTCAATACCATTATCAGTTGCTACAACCGCAATATCTGCTTTGTTTAATGCAAATATACCGTTACACACTACACCAGGAATATCATTGATGGTTTTTTCAAGTTCCAACGCATTCAAAATATTTAGGTTATGAACATCTAAAATTACATTACCGTTATCAGTCACAACACCTTCACGGTAAACTGGGTCACCGCCTAAAGAAACAATTTTACGCGCAACAGCAGAACGTGCCATTGGAATCACTTCTACAGGAAGTGGAAATTCGCGACCCAATTGCTCAACCCATTTAGAGTCATCAACGATACAAACGAATTTTTTTGCAATAGATGCCACGATTTTTTCACGAGTCAGTGCAGCACCGCCGCCTTTAATCATGTGCATATGACGGTCGATTTCATCTGCACCATCCACATAGGCATCTAAACCGCCAACGTGGTTCATATCAACCACTTCAATGCCTAATTTTTTCAAACGTTGTGCAGTTGCTTCAGAACTTGCAACAGCAGCTTCGAGTTGAAGCTCTGGCAATAATTCGATGAGGAAGTTCACAGTACTTCCTGTACCAACACCCAAAATACCGCCCTTTGGCAAATGCTTTAACGCAGCTTTTGCGGCAGCTTGTTTCTTTTCATCTTGGGTTGCATACAGACTCATAACTTGGCTCAACTATTTTTTGACATTAGACGCTGATTTTTCAGCCCAAATGTACAGGGGTTTGTTACAATAAACCCCTATTTTAAACTGTTAGATGGAAAATTAACATGCTGTCTCGTTTGGTTCGACAAATATTACAGGCAACGGTCTATGACGTTGCAATCGAAACCCCACTCGAAGCAGCGCCACGAATTAGTGAAAAACTAAACAATAACATTCGCTTTAAACGCGAAGATTTACAACCTGTCTTTTCTTTCAAGCTACGCGGTGCCTACAACCGTATTAGTCAATTACCGAAATCTCAGTTGGAACGTGGCGTTATTACTGCTTCTGCAGGTAACCATGCTCAAGGCGTGGCATTATCTGGTAAAAAGTTGGGTATTCGCGCCATTATTGTTATGCCTAAAACCACACCAGACATTAAAGTACAAGCGGTTAAACGCTTAGGCGGTGAAGTGGTTCTGCATGGCGATTCTTTTGATGTAGCCAATAAATACGCAATCCAATGTGCAAAAGATGAAGGTATGACCTTTATTCCACCTTATGACGACGAACTCGTTATGGCCGGTCAAGGAACCATTGCCAATGAAATTCTTCGTCAATGGCGTGATGTGGACTATGTATTTGTTGCTGTAGGCGGTGGCGGTCTTATTGCCGGTGTAGCCGCTTACTTAGGTGATGTGGCACCTCACGTTAAAGTCATTCCTGTTGAATATGATGAATCAGCATGTTTAAAAGCAGCCTTTGAAGCCAATGAACGTGTCATTCTGCCATCTGTCGGTCTTTTTGCCGATGGTACAGCGGTTGCACAAATTGGTGAAAAACCATTTGAAGTGATTCAGCTACAAAAATCAGATAACTCAGGCCCAATTGTTGAGCGTGATGTTATTTTAGTAAATACCGATGAAATCTGTGCAGCGATTAAAGATACCTTTGATGAATGCCGCAGCATTGTTGAACCGTCAGGTGCAATGGCGCTTGCAGGTATTAAGAAGTATGTTGCTGAGCATGGTCTAGAAGGCAAGAATATGGTGTCGATTGTATGCGGCGCCAATATGAACTTTGACCGTCTGCGCTATATTGCAGAACGTACCGAACTTGGTGAACGTAAAGAAGCGATCTTTGCTGTGACCATTCCAGAAGAAAAAGGTTCTTTCCTTAAATTCTGCCGTGCACTACAAGGCCGTAACATCACTGAGTTTAACTACCGCGCAAGCAACTCAAGTGCCGCTCAAGTATTTGTGGGTATCAGTCTCAAAAATGGCGAAAAAGAACGTCAGGAAATTTTTGAAACCTTAAAATTCCAATACGATGTAGACGATCTTTCTGATGATGAAGTGGCTAAACTGCATATCCGTTATTTAATTGGCGGTCATGCAGATATCGAGAATGAACGTTTATTCCGCGTGGAATTCCCCGAACGTCCAGGCGCATTGCTGACTTTCTTAGAACGTCTTGGTCCGACCCATAACATCACCCTATTCCACTACCGTAACCACGGTGCTGCTGAAGGTCGTGTATTGGTGGGTATGGAAGCAACAGATGCGAAACAAAACCCAGATGGCTTGATTGAAACATTGGAAAATATTAACTACCCATATGTTGAGATTACCAATAATCTGGGTTATCAACGTTTCTTGAAATAAATGAGACTTTTATAAAAAAGCTGGAATCTAGATTCCAGCTTTTTTATTTGCATCAATTCTTTTCTACATCAAAAAGAATATATTCATCAATTTAATTCATCAACGCCGTCATTGTTGTTAAATTCACCACACCCTATAATCCATTGAAAATAAAACAAAATGGATATTTAAAATTGAATTTTTATGCCTTATTTATGATCGTCATTGTGGGTTTAGGTGGATATTTTTATGCATATCCGGCTTATCAACTTAAGCAAGAGGAAGATAAGATTCGTCAAAGTATGAAACAAATTCCAAATCAGTCACGTACGCAAAATCTAGAAAATATTTACGGCTATACCGCGCAGGCTGAAATGTTGAATCAATATCCAAATTACATTGTATATATTCGCTTTGATGAGCTAAGTGATCAAACCGCTCCCGAATCTGTTCAAGCCATTATCCGTGAATTTTCATGCGATGGCTTAAACCGTTTAAAGAACAATTCCGAGCTCGTTCGTAAAGCCACTCTAAATGTCATTAAAGAAGATCAACATCAATTTCAATATATTCTAAAAAATAAACTAGGCTATGAAATTTTTAAATACCAACAAGTTATGGATAATTGTCCCAATATTGCTGAACTTTATGCCTATCAAAACGCTGAAGAAATTAAAAATTAAAACTTTTCGGTTTAGATGGATTATGTAAATTTTCATAGCCGCTCTAGGCTGAACAAGCTAACATCAACATATTCAATAACTTTAGAATAATTTAGGAATACGGCATGGCACAATTCGCTGTGATTGGCTTAGGAAGTTTTGGCGCAACTGTAGCCACTGAACTCATGGGTTTAAAACACGATGTCATTGGAATCGATAGCAACAAAAAGTTTGTTGAAAGTATTTCGGACCAACTAACCCATGCAGTGATTGCTGATGCAACAGATGAACACGTTTTACAAGAACTCAATATTCAAAATTGTGAAGCAGTCGTAGTCGCAATTGGTGAAGATATTGAAGCCAGCATCTTATGTGTGCTCCATCTTAAAAACATGGGGATCAACAAAATTTGGGCCAAAGCCAAGTCCAAAGCGCATCACATGATTTTAACCCATTTAGGCATCAGCAAAATCATCCATCCTGAAGAAGATATGGGCGTCCGTGTTGCCCAGTCACTGAGTTATCCGATGGTGAGTCGCTACATGGTGCTCGAAGATGATCATTATTTGGTGAAAGTTGAAATTAAAGAATCACAACAAGGCACGCGTCTAAATCAAATAATGGGTCATGTCCCTGAAGTGAAGGCGATTTTGCATAAACGTGGCACCCAGCTTCAATATAGTTTAGATCCGAACCTGATTTTACAAACAGGCGATATTTTAGTGGTTGAAGGTTTACTCGAACATTTACGTCGACTGGCTAAACACTTTAAAGCAACTTTGTAATCAGCGTCGTGTCTATTTGCACACAATCGCGCAAGATGACAGTAGAAAAACATGAAACTGCACAATAAACAGCGTAATACCATTAATCTTAGCCCACCCAGTATTTTGGCATTGGGTTTTCTTGGGCTAATTATCATTGGCACCTTGCTGTTAAAGCTCCCATATTCACATCATGGCGATTTAAGTTGGATCAATGCCCTCTTTACAGCGACCTCTGCCGTAACCATTACAGGACTTTCAGTTGTAAATGTCGGCGAAGCCTATACGGTGTTTGGTAAAGTCGTGATTATGGGGTTACTACAATGCGGTGGTCTCGGTTTTATGACCTTTGCGATATTGGCCGCTATGAGTTTGTCCCCTAAAATTGGGCTAAAACAACAAATTATGGCTCAAGAAGCCATTGGACAAACCAGCCTTGCCAAAGTGACCATGACCATCAAAGGCGTACTGCTTTATTCGCTATTTTTTGAAATGGTGGGAACGGTTATTTTGACCATCGCTTGGATGCAAGAATACAATTTTAACCAGGCCCTGTTTTATGCTGCCTTTTATAGTGTTTCTGCATTTAATAATGGTGGATTTTCATTATTTCCTAATAGTTTAATGAGCTTTGCTGACCGTTATTTCATTACGTTTACCATCAGTATGCTTTACATTATTGGGGGTATCGGCTTTTTGGTACTAATGGACATTAAGCGCAATAAAAGTTGGAAAAAACTCAGTACCAATAGCAAGCTGATTTTATCGACTATTGCAGGTTTAAATGTCTTTGCCTTCATCACCATTTGGTTATTAGAAGCCAATAATGCTGCGACCTTAGCCACGATGTCACTTGGTGACCAAGCCCTCAACGCGTGGTTCCATGCAACGGTTCCACGCTCTTCGGGTTTTAACAGCTTACCTATGGAAAGCATGAGCGATGCATCATCACTCGTAACGATGTTACTGATGTTTATTGGTGGTGGTTCTCTCAGTACAGCTGGTGGCATCAAAGTCGGGACGTTTATTATTGTTGTACTCAGTGTGGTCAGTTTTTTAAGACGTGAAGATGAACTGCGTGTGTTTAACCACTCTGTTTCAGAAAAAACCACCTTTAAAGCATTAGCGGTAATTTTCATTACAGTAACGTTGATTTTCATTGGTTTTTTCAGTCTATTATTACTAGAGCCTGACAAACGCTTTTTAGACTTACTCTTTGAAGCAGTATCCGCTGCCTGCACCGTTGGTCTATCTCGTGGCATTACCAGTGACTTACAACCCGCCAGTTTAGTCGCCCTGATGTTATTAATGTTCGCAGGCCGTCTTGGCCCCTTAACACTGGCTTATCTGATTGCTACACCGAAGAAGAGTCGCTTAAAACACCCACCTTCTGAGATCCAAATCGGTTGATTTGTACATTTTCTCTCCGCCATAAAAAAAACGACGCCATAGCATGGTTTTTTTATTTACTGATGTTACATAGTAACATCAGTAGCGTAATTTGATTCAAATGAAAGAACGATACGCGGTAAGGTCATCCGCAAGTGTTTGAGACAGGATGACTTCTAATCAAAAATGTTTTTGCGATACTTTAAGTAAATAGACGCTAGAGAGCGAGTTTTGCGGATGACAATGGTTTTGGGTACTTTTGCCTAAACAAAAGTACCTCCAGCCGAAGGCTAATCCCTTTATTCAATCCCTAGATATAAGACTCCGTCGATTAGACTTAAAAGCATCTTAAAAATGCGAAATTACTTTTACGTCCGTAAATTAATTATTGAGCAATCATTAAAACCAATTCATTAATGACACACCGACACCGACATAGGTTGCCCGATGGTTATAGTCAATCAGGCTTTCACCATAGCCATCAAACAATTGAACTGTGCCGCGTAATTTACCATTGATTGGGAAAGTCCAATCGAACTGCACCGCACCATGTGAATCATCACCACCTTTCAATGAATGACGTAACATCAAACTAAAGTCATGATCTTTATGACGATAAAACGCTGTTAAATCCCCACGTCCCACATAATCGGTAATGTCAGGGTTGTTATCATCTTTGGTATCTTCTTCGAAACGATACCAAGGACGTAACATCAGTGCAAAATTGTCACGTTCAAATCCAAGATTTAACATGACACGATTCCAACTCCGCGATAAAGGATCAGAACGCCCATTAGACTGATGGTTAAAAGTTAAGCCCAGCATACGCCAGTTCAAACCCAAGAGTTCATAGTTGGTACGAAAAACCAGACTGGCTTCAGGCTCATAGTTGGTTTCACGGAATGGTCGTGATTCGTCTTCATTGTAGACTTGCCAACGAGAAGACTGGGTATAGCCCAACCAGATATCACCATTATCACCAAATAAGTTTTCAACAGCTTTGGTTTTTAATGACAATTGGAATTTGGCTTCCATCGATTTCAGGTTTTGTTCCTGATCGGCTTGTACCGTGTTGTTTTCATTCGGGCTTGATGGACGTTCATTTTTATCCGAAGTCCAATATCCCGGCATTAAATACACAGGTTGATAGCCACGAATATTCCACGTCCCCAATTTACTTTCTGGAGAAAGCTCCCAACGACTATCCAATAGTGAAAGATTTGGATTGAGGTTCGGTGCTTCTACAGCAAATAAACGGTCCGTAAACGCATGACTGACTTTTTCTTTGAAAGTTAGTTTCTCTGTCGGTTCAGGCTTAATTTCTTGTGCGGCTTGACGCTCAGAGACCAACATTTCTTTTTCAGCAGGTTGCACTTTAAACAAAGCGTCATAACACGATAATCGCTCTGCATTTGACTCAAGTGCCACACATGCTTCTGCGGTTGCAGGCTTAGCAGCCACATCCGCATTTTGTGCATTTACAGTACTGACATACATTGAACTGAGCGCAATGAGGCTCAGTTGCAATGTCGTACGCTCAAGAGATTTGAACGCCATAAAAACCCCTTTTTTGTTTTAATTCACTTGTTTTATTTCGAAACCAAGCTCAACCAAAGCATCTCGCTTAGCCACCGGTGCAACCACAGCTTTTGTCGGTTGTTGTTCAACCAAATACGCCACAGCAACACGTTTTAGATCTTCCAAAGTCACATTCAACAGACGTTCACGTAACATTTGACGGAAAGCTGGCGTGCGTTTATGCAATAAAGCATAACAAGCTGTAATGGCTTCACCCGCTGGTGAACCCGGTTTATCCATGCTGGCAATTAGACCCAAAATTGCTTCTTCTAGCTGATGCGGTTGTTGTTCAGCATTCAGTAGCCACTGCACACTTGCGTCAAAATCTTTAAACGTTTCAGCTAAACGTGGGTCACGGTAGCTATAGAAACGGAATGAACATGCATTACCGTCATAGCTTGCACCACCACCATAAGCACCACCTTTTTCACGAATCGCGCTATGCAAGAAGCCATTACGCAAATAAGCCGCCAAAATCATTAAAGGTGCTGCATCTGGATGTGACACTTCCACCGCAGGATATGCTGAAGCGCAGAACTGAACATTGGCTTGAATGAGCCAAGCTTCGTCATTGTTGCTATCTGCAAAATTCACTTGAGTTAAAGCATGTGGGTTATCATCAATCGCCACTTTATCCCAAATGGTTTGAACTTCCTCAACCAATCGGTCTGAATGATGTTCTTCACACACCACCAAGAATTGTTTTGGTGCTTTAAGCAAACGGTTATGAATTAACTTAAGCTCATCAATCAAGGCATTATAAGCCGTTTCGTCTTGCTCAATTTTGCTGACAAGTTCTGACAACCAGTTCAGCGCGCCTAGGCCTGTATTATGATAATCACGTAGCGCCAATGCACTATGTTGACGACCTGCAATTTGCATTGCATAACTATGACCAGAACCAGATACACGTGACTGCCAACGTGCTTTACGTTGTTGCAATAACTCTACGATACGATTTTTTTCATCAAAACGTAGCTGTTCAAAAGCCAATTTCAATAAGCGAATGGCTTCAAGATTATTCACCAATGATTTAGTGGTCAACGTTAGCCAAGCACTAATTTGACCTTTATCATCCACTTTTGAACGCAGCGATGCCCCCATACCTAAACCGCCACTCACAGCTGTTTGCAACTGTTGTAGCTCTAAGTAATCGTATTCACCTGCACCAACTTCACCCATCAAAATCGATAAGAGATTGAAATACGGCGATTGCACCACTTCATCAGGAATCTGAATCAAAACTTGTTGGTAGTAAAGACCATTGGTGCCTGCGTGGTAAAGATTTAACGGCGTATCCAAGCCATTACTGATAATTTCGCGTAATTGACCTTGTACAATCTGTAATTGTGCAGGAACGTCTTCTAAACCTACTTTAGGCAATAGGTTCAAATCATCTGGGGTATCTTGACGAATGTTCAGTGCTTCAGTCTGCGCAATAATCTCTGCTTTTTGCGCTTCAGTTAAGTTCGCATCAATTTCTTTTAAACGTGCTTTTTCTGCTGCCGCTTCCAACGCATTTTTTTCAGCATCTGGAACCAAAGTTAATTGCACACGATGTTGATTATCAAGCAAGTAGGTTTTGATTAAGTTAGATAACCACATTGGGTCTTTCAACTCTTCCTTCACTTGTTCAATGGCCGTATCCACATCCCAAACATCTACAGGGTCTGAATGGTGAATCGCACTGCTTAAACCATTCAGAATTAAGCTTAGGCCATATGGTGTACCATCACCATTGATTTCACGCTGATGCAATTCAATCTGATGTAAAATCGCCTCAACTAAAGCTGGATCAACAGGCTTAGCCGCAACGTCTTCTAATACTTTAAACACGCCATTTTTAAATTGTTCTGCATGCTCAGGGTTTGAACCTTGAATTGCACAGTAGAACGTCATTTCATAGTTTGAGTCATCTACGCCCATGAATGGACCAGTAGACTGTGCATAACCACAGGTTTCTAAGTAATGACGTAATGGCGAAGCAGAATCTTCAAGCAATACCCCCTCAACCAAACGCATACCTAAACGTAATTTAATATTACTTGCTTCAGGCAATAACCAAGAAAGCACATGATATGTTTTGTCTTTGAGGTCTTCAGCATCAACTGCATACGTTTCAGTTACAGTTACAGGCGCAGTTAAGCGGCGCTCAGGTTTTGAATACAGCGTTTGACCTTTTTCAAATTTAGACAAAGCAAGCGTTTCAAACTGTTCTTGTAAATTATATGCAGGCTCATTACCAAAGGTCATAAACACCGCATTACTTGGGTGATAATGTGATTTGTAGAAACTGACCAACTCTTCATAGCTTAAGTCAGGAATGTCTTTCGGATCACCGCCTGAGTTGTAATGATAAGTTGTTTCTGGGAATAAATGATGGGCAAGTTGGTGATACAACTGATCTGAAGGTGAACTCATTGCACCTTTCATTTCATTAAATACCACGCCTTTATATACAGCTTCGCCATTTTCTAGCTCAATACGAATCCCTTCTTGCGCAAAATCAAGCGGGTTCAAATTCGCAGCAAAAGCAGCATCCATATAAACTTCTAACAAGTTTTGGAAATCTTTTTTGTTTTGCGTTGCAAATGGATAAGCCGTCCAATCCGCTGCGGTAAACGCATTCATAAACGTATTGAGTGAACGGCGAATCATTAAAAAGAATGGGTCACGTACAGGGAACTTTTCTGAGCCACACAGTGCTGTATGCTCAAGAATATGCGCCTCACCTTTTGAATCCATCGGCTGCGTACGGAAGGCAACTAAAAATACGTTTTCGTCATGGTTTGTGGCTAAGTGATAATGCACTGCGCCAGTCACTTTGTGTTTATATTCAGACACTAAAATGTCTAAAGCTTCAACATGATGTTGACGAATCAACTGAAACGCGGGATGTACAGTTTGAGAAATGGTTTCAGTGACATCTACAGTCATGTGTGCTCCTAATCTATTCATTTAAATTAGGCAAAGTATACCTTAAAAAATCACAACTAGATTCACCGAAACAACATTTCCAACTGTTTTAATCAACTTGAACTTTAATTTTAAAAATCACTTGTTTTCGCACTAAAACATTTAGACTGGTTTTATGGATTGCATATCATTTCGTATTGACCAATAGACACAAATCACAATCGCCAACAACAATACAAAAAAAGCCATAAAGCGACTTAGGTCCAATCCACCTGAACTGATGGGCTTATCTAAAAAATCACCGACAACAGCGCCCAATGAACGTGTCAAAACAAAAGTAGCCCAAAATAAAATCGTCTTTGAGACCCGACTAAAAAAATACAACAACGCCATCAATAGAGTTAAACCACCAAATAGCCATATACCACCGCTATAGCCTAATCCTGCACTATCGGAAGTCCAGTCCCCCAAAGCTGTACCTAGCGTTTGAGAAAATGTAATCGTCAACCAATAAAAGATCTGTGTTCGCGGCAAATTCACCACGCTTGGATTGATCGAGCCTTCGACTCGATACCAACTAAAAAGCGATACGAGCACCAAACTCAGTAACAGCAAACTACCACCCAAGTAGCCAATCCCTAAAGAACGATCTACAAAATCCGCTAAAGTCGTACCGACCGTAGTACTGGCAATAATCGTGGCCCAATATAAATAAGGTTTATAGGCTTTGGACTGTATTTGAAAATACAGCAGACTGATAAATATGCCTGCGAAAATAAAGGTACTGAGTAAATAGCCCAAATTTAAGGACATGGACAGTGCATCACCACTGGTTTCACCAAAAGTGGTCGCAAAAATTTTGGTCAACCAAAACAGCGCGGTAATCTGGGGGACTTTTTTAACGTAGTCTTGTAGTTCATGCACTTGCATATGCATATGCATCACTCAATGCAGTTATTTTGATGCTTATATCTTCGATAACTGAAATGAATTTTTGCTTAAAATAAGGCACTCTTTTTTTAGAATTGTCACAAGAAAAAAAGCACCCGATATCGGATGCTTCATTTACAGTATTTACTGTCTATTTGTGGATTTAAAACTAAACTAGATATTTAAAATAATTATAATTTGGATGACTTTCAACATAGACATAATTCTGCTTTTGATAGAATTTTGCAGCATTTTTAAGTTCTGTATTTAAGCACAGTGCAGAAAAATGCTTTTTCGCACCCTTTTCCAATTCCACCAATAGCTGCTTACCCACGCCATGCTGACGGTACTGCGGATGCACATAGAAACGGCGAACTCGTCCAATCCGTTCTTCTACACCAGTATCACCCCATTGCTGATTTAAACCGCCACAAGCAATTAATTTATCGCCATCATAAGCAAGCAATAATTGCTCACCCGTTTGGTCAAAACGATTTTTACCACTTTGATATTCTTCAATTAAACGGTGTATAAATGTATAGCCTTCATGCTGCGCCAAAGCAGCAATATTTTCGATTTGAGCAGGAAGTTGCTCTGCTGGACGAATCGTAATTTCCATATATTCACACTTTTAATCTGTTATCTATTTATGATGACCAAATCATCTTGATTCAGTCTGAACACCCTATAGCTCTATAAAAGTAAAATTTTTCGATTTGCACAATAGCAAAGCTGATTAAAACGGCAACTAATTCAAAAAAAATGTAAAAATATAATGGATTTGCCCGATTTTTATACACACTTGTCCTTTAATTGAATTTTTTTCAACAAACTACAGCAATCCTGAGCATTCGTGTAAACTTAGCACTTTCATTTTTTTGATGTGAACATACAACATGGCAACTGTTGACCTTTTTGCAATTGGTAATGCACTTATTGACCAAGAATTTAAAGTCTCTGACGAATTTCTAATTCAACACAATCTGCAAAAAGGTACGATGCAACTGACTGATGGCGATACTCAAGCAGCCCTTTATAACAATCTAAAAGCCACTCAAGAATATAAAGGTCAAGCTTCTGGTGGTTCTGCAGCAAATACAACGGTTGCTTTTAGTGCTTTAGGCGGAACTGCATTTTATGGTTGTCGTGTCGGTAATGATGACTTAGGTCAAATTTACCTAAATGGTTTAAACGACGCTGGCATCCAAACTGCAACTCAATCAATCAGTGAAGGTGTAACTGGCACATGTATGGTATTGGTCAGCCCTGATTCT
This sequence comes from Acinetobacter sp. YH12063, assembly GCF_013419715.1. NCBI lineage: Bacteria > Pseudomonadati > Pseudomonadota > Gammaproteobacteria > Moraxellales > Moraxellaceae > Acinetobacter > Acinetobacter sp. YH12063. The sequence continues at coordinate 73,042 of NZ_VOZO01000007.1, forward strand.
GAACGTACGATGCATACTTACCTCGGTATTACTGCTGAATTGACTGATAGCCAAATTGATTTTGGCAGCTTAAATACTGCGAAATGGCTATATATCGAAGGTTATCTTTCAACATCAGATAGCGCGCGTCTTGCGGTAAAACAAGCACGTCAAATCGCCAAAGCCAATGATGTACAAATTGCATTGACTTTATCTGATCCAGCAATGGTGCAATATGCACGTCAAGGTCTAGATGAGTTGCTCGATGATGGTGTGGACTTATTGTTCTGTAACGAACAAGAAGCACTGATGTACACAGAAACAGATCATTTAGATGCTGCACTTACGAAATTGCAATCACTAAGCAAACACATTGTCATTACATTGAGTGCCAAAGGTGCCTTAATTCATAATGAAGCCGCAACATTTACCGTGCCAGGTCGTAAAGTTACCGCAGTAGATACCAATGGTGCTGGTGATGCTTTTGCTGGTGCTTTCCTATATGCACTGAATGCAGGTCATGACTATCAAACGGCTGCTGAACTTGCCATCTTGATCTCAAGTGAAGTTGTGGCTCAGTTTGGTCCACGCCTAGCAGTTGAAGACTATGCTCAGCTTTTACAATCATTTCAGAAGGAATGTGCTTAATGTTTAAAATTTGCATGACGGATGATGTGCCTGAACGTGAAGCACGATCATTCGAAACGCCTGAAGGTGAAACGATTTTTATCACCCAACGTGATGGCATGTTTTACGCTTATCAAAATAACTGCCCACACTTGCACGTGGAACTTGAGTTTCTTGAAAATCAGTTTCTAGATCGTGACCAAGAATTTATTGAGTGCTCAACACATGGCGCACTGTTTATGGTCGACTCTGGGGAATGTATTTCTGGCCCATGCCAAGGTCAAGCCCTTGAAAAAGTGAACATTAACGTGCATTCTGATGGTGGAATCTACCTCACAGAAGAATAAACACTGGAATACAACCATGTCCGCATTTTTAACAGACTATAACTTAATACCCTTTCATTTAAGTTTATTGGCCGTACTGTTATTGGGCATGATTGAAACCATTGGCTATTACATCAATATTAGTCCTAGCCAAGTTTTAAAAAGAATCGCCCCACAGCGCATACAAGAATTGGCATTATTGAATGTCAAATTTTCCAAGACTCTGATTTTGTTTTTCCTATTGATGAATTTTAGCTTTGCAGGCTATGTACTTCAGTTCTGTATCCACGCCAAAGAAGGTCAATTCGTTCCTGCTTATTATCTTATTTTACCTGCGTTGATTATTGCCATTTTCTTTACGGTATTTATGATTCATTGTTTGGATCAGGTTGTCCCGCCCAAATATAAAAAACAAACCGTTAACCTACTGGGTCGTCTAGCAACCATTTCTAGTGGAAATGCCCGTCCCGGCTTTTCAGCTCAAGCGCGTGTGCGTGATGAGTTTGGTCAACTACATTATGTGCAAGTTGAGCCAGAGTTTGGTGAGTTAGAATTTCAGTCGAAAATCATTTTGATTCGTCAAAAAAAATCACACTATATTGGCAAAAAAATCAGTGTATCGAACCGTCTATTTAATCCATCCTAGTGACAATCTTAGTGACACATTGTTATCATTTTTCAAGTCATAAAAAAGCCAGTATTCACTGGCTTTTATTCAATCAAATACCTAAAGCGATATTTTGATTAACGCTTAAGAAAACCTGAGACCAAATTCATCACTTGTTGAATATCTGCATTCGCTTCTTGCTGATTGGTTTGTCCAGCTTGTGGCGTCAATGAGTCAATAATTTGCGGCAATACTGTTGAAATTGCACTGTACACATCTTGTTTCTGCGTTTGAGTTTCTTGTGCAACTTGCTCTACTTCGGCATCATCAAATAAATTTTGTACTTGTTGATTATTCACAGCAGCATTATCACCTGGACCTGTAGATACCCAATCATCAACCTGACTGCTCAAGCCCTGTCCACGTAATTTATCCAAAGCACCTTGTAGGCCACCTTGTTTTTGAATCCAAGCCAGCACCAGAGGTAACACTGCTACTAAAATGGTTGATGCATTACCACCGCTACTACGTTGCTGCGGCTGCGCTGCACCACCCAGTTGGCCCAACACAGAGCCTAGAATTCCACCCAAACCACCCGCTTGGTTTTGAGCATTGGTTTGGGTATTTTGAGTGCCTGCATTTGCGCCCAATTGACCCAGCACCGAACCTAAAATACCGCCCAAGCCACCTTGTTGATTTTGATTGTTTGCACCACCAAGGGCCTGCTTTGCTAAAATCTCAACAATATTATTTAAATTTGTCATTTTATTTTTCCCAGTAAAACCTAGATAAACTTAATTACAGCATACGTGGGAAAACATAGATTTATCATAAATGTTTGTTATTTTTTGCAATTTCTCGCAGGCTAAGTATTTGTTACCAACGGAATTTATCCCAGTTTTCAGGATTTGCCCAAAATTTAGAGTTAAACCAATCTGGAATGTGTTTATAAGTCAAAATATTAAACTGCCATAAAGCAAAATCACTTTCATGCGTGGTTTTATCTATGAGTTGAGTAAAGCCTAAAGCACGTAATAATTGTTCATCGTGTAATTTGCTCACCACTACGATGCGTTTGGCAAATAGATCACGCAATTTTACCAACATCTGAGTTTTCTGCTGCTGATCCAAACTCAACATCGTTTCAGTATCAAGAATCACAAATCCAAGGTCAAAACGCTGGGTAAAAGGCAGATTTAAAAACTCAGTTACGTTAAAATGTTGCCATTGAATTGGATGAAATTGATTGTATTGCTCAAGATCCTGGCCAATACAGATTGCGGTTAAAATGGGCTGCTCTTTTGACAAATCGTCTAGCATAGAAGTGATGACATTTTGTTCAGCCATTGACCGCATCCTTAATAATGAAGTGAGTATTCGTATGGAACTACAAGGCATTTGCCATAAAATGCATGCAGGTCTTAAAGACCTTAGTGTAACTGATCAACATACACACAAGGCAAATGTTGAGTATAAATTTATTCTAGATCGCTCAGAAGTTGATCTACCGTTTAGCCTTGGTCAAGAAATTGAAATCGAAGCCACTGGAAATATCTACTGCATTTCTTGCGGCGCAAAAACACCTAAATCGTATTCACAAGGTCATTGCTTCAAATGCATGAAGACTAAGGCTTCTTGTGATATGTGCATCATGAAGCCTGAAACCTGTCATTATCATCTCGGGACTTGCCGTGAAGATGATTTTGCCCATGAAGTTTGCTTTCAACCGCATATTGTCTATTTAGCCAATTCAAGTGCCTTAAAAGTCGGGATTACCCGATTGGGTCAAATGCCTACACGTTGGCTAGACCAAGGTGCGACGCAAGCTTTGCCTATTATGAAAGTTGGTTCACGTCGTTTATCTGGTCAGCTTGAAGTCATGTTTGGTACGCAAGTGGCCGATAAAACCGATTGGCGTAAATTGCTCAAAGGTGAAGCAGAACCGATCAACCTGATCGAAATTCGCGACCAATTGGTAGAAGAATTCGCACCAAAAATTCAGACCATTCGTGAAGAATTTAGCCAAAATTTAGAGTTTAATGAAACCGTTGAACTGCTAGAAGATGAGTTGCCACGCCAATTTATCTACCCGGTAGATGAATATCCTGAAAAAATCAAATCGCATAATTTGGACAAAACACCGATTATTCGAGGAAAATTACAAGGGATTAAAGGTCAGTATCTGATTTTGGATACCGGTGTGATTAATATTCGAAAATACACTGGCTATGAAATTAAAGTACGTACTTAAATCGACTCAAAGTATCTAATTAAGTTTAAAAAAGCGAGATATTTCTCGCTTTTTTACACCTACTCTACCAATCTGATTCATTGAACAGTTGAAAGAAACTTTAAATATGGCAACGCCATTAACTGCTCCGCTTCTAAGATTGGCATATGACCAACATGGTCTAAAATCAGAGGCTTTTCGGCTTTTTTAAATAAGCGTCTCAGTTCTTCTGCTACTTCAACATTGATAATCTGATCTTGCTTCCCCCAGATAATAAACACAGATGCATCAATGCCTCGTGCAGCCAAAGCAAAGGACTCTGGCGTATACAAGGTGGCCATTTTTTGCAGTTGCTCCACCATTTTATTGGTTTGTTTAGACTGAACGATCATCAACTTTTCTTGCCCAATTTTTAATTCTTGTGGAATAAAAGGCGGAGATTGCATCACGATCTTCATCACGCGATCAAAATCACCAGTTTTTCTGACCACTAGCTCTGCAAGCTTTGCCGTATCTTTTAGATACGCTGTATTGCTCGACTTAAAGACACCTGCTGAATCCACCAACAATAAAGATTTCACTTCTAAGGGATACTGAGCGCTATAGAGCATGGCAATTGCACCACCCATCGAATGCCCTGCGATATGTAAATTTGGATCTAACTTTGCAGCATCTATAAATCGTCGTAATTTTTCAGTTAAATTAGGAATTGATAGATCAAATTGATCTGCGACAATAGTTTCTCCATGTGCCGGCAGATCTGGAATAATGACATGATAATTGGGCGTTAAATAACGGGCAACTCGGTTCCAATTATCACGCGTGCCTGACAAACCATGCAGCAACAGTAGCGTCGGTTTTCGTGGATCTCCTCCTTCACTGTATGTCCATTCGATTTCATTATTTTTGACTTTTTTACTACTCAAGCCCGCCCAAGCTCTTTCCTGCTCTAAAACTTTTTGAAAGTTTAGTTCTGCAGCTTGAATACTACTGGCAACGCAAATCGTTAGTAGCATCTGTATCATGTGTTTAAAATAATGATCTATCCATCGCAATAACGGGTTCTTTAAACGTTTACATTGAGGCATATACAGAGATATCATCCACTTAATCCTTTGTCGTGATGAGTTATTTTTTTCATATTATTTTTTGAGAACACCAATCTACGATGCTAGAGTCAATATTTCATTTGCCAAATCTTTTAAATAAAAATTATATCTGTCAATTTAAACCAAAAAAAACCAGCTCGGAAGCTGGTTCATATTTCTAAGCAAGCCAATCAGACGGTGTCAGTGGAGCTTCAATGAGTAAGCTTGGATATTCAAGCGCAGGAAGTATAGCGGGCGGATTTGAAACGTCGCTGCCCAATGCGATCAAATCCTGTTCATCGGTGTGCAATACAATTGGGACTTCATTCGCATCCTGTAAAAGCGTATCTAGATTGATCACAGATTGAATCGGCTCAATTTGACTGTCATTTTGGTTTTCACTTTGCTCATCACTTGCCAATAAAATCTCTGTAAGTTCAACAGATGATTCAGGTTGTGCAAGAAACAGTTTAGCTATTGAGATTTCAGGCGATTGAACACCACGACTGTCCTCCGCCACGATTGTTGCAAAGCCACCATTTTGAATCGGGTTATCCATCGACCAAAAACCACTTTCATTGGCATACGTCACGTACTCTTGACCATTGGCTGTAACAATGATTTTAGCCTGTTGAAATGCATTGCCTTCGAGTTTTTCAGTATTTAGCGTCACTTCTGGCGCCGGCAGTAGATAGCTTGGATTTTCAGGCGAGGTCTGAATAAATGGAAATACCAAGCCAATCGCAGGAGATTGCTGACCAAATTGATCTTCCACAACAATCATCAACATGCCACCATTTGCCACTGGATTTTCTATTGACCAATCACCATTTTCATCGACCTGAATACGATAGACCGCTTGATCCGACTAAATCACAACAGTCGTATTTGGTGCGGCAGTACCTGATATCACCGCGCCAGACTCTAAAATCGTAACAGCTTGCGGTAAAATGATTTGCGCTGTATGCAACGCCTCAGAACGATTACCGTCCTGATCAATTGCCACAACACTTATTGCACCTGTGGTCGTTAAAGGATTGAGCATCGACCAATCGCCATTTACATCAGCAACTGTTATAAACTCTTGCTCACCATAGTTCACAACCACCGTATTTCCTGCATCAGCTTTACCAACCAAATATTCGCCTTTTTCAATTATTTCCGGCATCTTGGGTAGCACACTTGGCTCTGCAATTGGAGCAATCATTATTGCCTCTGAGCGTAAGCCATGATGATTTACCGCATAAATTGTGGCAACTCCACCATCCTTCAGTGGATTATCAATCTGCCGATGTCCTTGTTTATCCACTTTGACGCGTGTAACAGTTTCACCGACTGAAATGATCACCCATGTTTTTGGCTCTGCCGTGCCAGTTATAAGATCATCTAGTCCAGTCACTTCTGGTGTTGAGGGAATATGCTGATGCTGTGTTTTCCCCTGAATCAGCAACTGCTTTATTTCAACTTGTCCCAAAATGTTTTTTAAAATACCGTTTAAATCTCTCATCTTTTGCATAACACCCTCAAATCACATCATTATATTTATTTGGGAAAATGCCTTCCCAAACTCAATTTAAGAGAATTATTTAAATAGTCAATTTTATTTAGGGACTGTTGACATTTGCTGTTCAAAAAAATAGCGAGAAAGTAGAATTCAATCGCCAAACCAAATTCACTCCTCGCTATGCCTCGCACAATGCTGAATGATCAACACTGGTCTAAGCTGAAATCTATTCTCGCCAATTTTGGTGTTTATCTCAAACACAATTTAAGGTCGTTTATCGAAGCGATCCTTTATCGGATTAGAACAGGATGCCCTTGGCGTGATTTACCTGATGCTTTCGGTAAGCCAAATTCTATTTTTAAGAAATTTAGTCGATGGAGTAAAGATAGTAAATTACTAAGAATATTTAAATTATTGTCTAATCATGCAGATTTAGAATGGATCTTTATTGATGCCAGTCATGTAAGAACACATCAACATGCGACAGGCATTAATAATCAAGCCATTTCGAAAAGCATCGGTGGGAATAGCTCTAAAATTCACCTAGCTGTGGATGCCCATGGTAATCCTATCGAATTTATAATTGGTGATGGCACAACTCACGATGTGAAAGTTGCACCAGACTTAATTGATGCTTTGGATTTAAAGGAAACCAAAATCATATGTGCTGATAAAGGGTATGATTCTGAATTAATCAGAGTACAAATCGAAAATACCCAAACTAAAGCAAATATTCCGAAAAAATGTAACTCCAAGTCCTGCAATCAAAATATGGATTGGTACTTATATAAAATCAGACACTTAGTAGAGAATACATTTGCTAGATTAAAACATTTTAGAGGGATTGCCACTCGTTACGACAAGCTAAAGCAGAATTATGAAAACTCAGTTGCTCTAGCTTGTATCTTTATCTGGCTACCATTATGAAATGTCAACAGACCCTAATCTTTGTTTGTAAAAGTTTTTCTTAAAGTGTGATGCATTAAACTTAAACATAAAAAAACCAGCTCGAAAGCTGGTTTTTTTTAAAGCTGCCTTAATTATTTAATTTTGGCATGATCTTTTAGATAACGTGTGTAGTCATCAAATTCTTGTTGACCACGAAGCTGTTGATAAAGTTTTGTTAACTCATCTAACTGCTCACCCGTTAATGCCGCATCAGATTGTTTGTTCACTGCAGTCACAGCAACCACAACCAATTCATTTGGTAGATTAGTCGTAGTAACAGACCAATGACCTGCTTTCGGCGCTTTTACACTAAATGCAGCACGTTGAATTTCGCGTTTTAACAAACCATCCGCACGAGTGAATGTACCCGCATTTTCAAAGTTTAAACTGCCTTTTGCAACTGAAGCAGCAGGTTTTGCAGCAAACTCTTTTAATGTCGCTTGAATCTGGGCTTTTGCAGCATCAGACGCTTTCTTTTCAATCAACTGAGTTTTCACATGCGCTTTCGCTTCAGCTAAGGTTTGAACACCCGCAGCATGATAGTTACGCACTTTCACCCAAACCACATCACCGTTTTTCAACTGAATGCTCGATGAAACATTACGTTCACCATTTTTAACATCATCGTTAAACAATTTAACTTTGACGTTTGCATCACTTAAAACTGGATGTTGCGATGCTAATGTTAAGCCATTCAATGATTGTACTTTTACGCCTTTCACTTCTTGACCCACGACATCAAGGGCATCACTGCTCACGACCATGTCATTGAGGCTGTTTACAGTGTCAGAAAAAACATTGGCTTTTTTCGAAGCAGCAACTTCAGCTTGTAGACGTGCTTTTTCTTGTTCAAATGAAGCCACTTTTACAGCTGGTGCCACTTTTTCGATCAAGTGATAACCACTGTCTGTTTTCACTGGAGCAGTCACTTGACCAGCTAGAGCACCTTCAACTGCAGCATCAAACGCATCACCAAACACACCTTTTTCATAAGCAACCAGTTCACCACCTTTTGCTTTAGATTCCGGATCTTCAGAGAATTGCGCTGCAGCTTGGTCAAAGCTTAAACCCGCTTTAATTTTAGCTTGAACACTTTCAGCCAGTTTTTTAGCTTCGGCATCTGAACGACTGTCTGCAGTGATCATGATGTGCTTAACGAGTGGTTTAACTGACTTCTGTGCATTCTCAACAAAGCTGTTATACGCTTCTTTCAATTCAGCATCAGTTGCAGCTTCTACAGGTGCAGTAATATTGGCAGGTGTTAATACGACAAAATCTGCATCAATACTGGTTGCTTGCTTAAATTTGTTTTTATGCTGCTCATAATAAGCGGCAATTTCGGCATCAGATACTTTTACATTTTTCTTGTAATTTTCAAGATTAATGCTCGCCAACTGAATACTACGTTGTTCCGTTTGTAAGTTCGCAATTTGCAAGATATCAAGCTTACTCACCAATGCATATTCCATAAATGTTGTAGACAACATTTTTAAAGCATGGTCTTTACGTAAGTTATCAATGAATGTGCGGTTCGTCATACCAATCGATTCGAGGTATCTCCCAAACGCTTCATCTGAAAATTGACCATTGACTTGGAAGCTTGGCTGCTGATGAATCATTTGCACAATTTGTGCATCACTCAAGCTAATGCCTAATTTATCAGCTTGTTGCAATAACAATTGGCGTGAAACCAAAGTATCCATCGCTTTATTGCTAATGAAATTTTGATTCAATAACGTTTCATCACCCTGAGCATATGCCAGATATTGTTCTTTTAATGAGTTCGTCAGTGCTTCGAGTTCTTTTTGCGAAATTTCAGTACCGTTTACAGTCTTTGCTGCATCTTTAGATCCACCACTAAAATATCCTTCAATACCTACAAGTGCTAAAGGGGTCAAAAACAAAACGAGCAAGACCTTGCCCAGCCAACCCTTAATGACTTTACGAAACGATTCCATAAGTATTCCAATATTTTATTTGCGGTGAATTTTAACCGAAAACCCGAGATGAATGAATGCGATATATCAATTAATCACATTTACCAATAAAAAACGCGCCAAATAATGGCGCGTCTCATGTGCTTAATAAGCTTAAGCTACAGAATCTTTCAAGCCTTTACCAGCTTTGAAGCTAGGAACTTTGCTTGCTTTGATTTCTAAAGTCGCACCAGTTTGTGGGTTACGACCAGTACGTGCAGCGCGTTCTTTAACGCTGAAAGTACCAAAACCAACTAAAGTAACTGTATCACCAGCTTTCAATGCATTGGTAACTGCAGCAATTGTAGCATCTAAAGCTTTACCGGCATCGGCCTTAGATAATCCCCCATTTTCGGCAATTGCATCAATTAATTCTGATTTATTCATGAAAATTACGTCCTCTTAATATCGTTTATTTAAGGTTCAAGAATTTGTATAAAACGCCATAACGCCTTTATAGCAATGCTTTAGGGTTAAACGCAATACTCATCAACCTCTTTTTATAGAATTTTTTGACGAAAAAAACCTTGAAAATTCGATAATAGTAAAAAAGTTAGTGTTTTTTTAGTATTTCGGCCCTCAGTTGGGCATTTTCTTCGGCCAATAGGTCAACTTTAGTATGTAATTGAAGTATAAGCCTTTCTACGTGCTGTAAATCCTTTACAGTCACCAATCCTAAACGGTTTAAGGAATGATTAACACCATTATCTAAAATTTTTTCTACTTTATCTTTCGTATCAGTTACAGATTCTTTGGCTTTTTCTGAAACTTTTTCGACAGTTTGATCTGCAATATCAATCGTTTTGGACTCAAGCTCCTCTCCAACTTTGACTAAAGAGTCAAAAAGCTTATTTCCTTCACCCTCAGCACGTGAAAAAGCACCTAATCCAGCCAACCAAATCTGTTTGGTATATTTGCGAAAATCCATTTTAGAGCGACGGTCAGAATGACTACGTACGCGAGTTTTAGCCGGCTTTTCTGCTTTTTCTTGTGCATCATCAATTATGCTTTCTGTATTTTCCATAATCCGCACTTCTCCTGATTATTTTATGTGCACAGCAACATGTGATTCTTCATTTTAACAACATAATAGCAAACATATGACTTGATAGATTGATTAAACTGTTCTACAAAGCTGGTGAATTACCAACTTTTTGGTATATTCTAAGTTCCTCTAGAGCAGGATGCTCAATTTCCAGTGCTTTCAGATTTTAACAAGGACATTTTTTTTATGAGTGATACGCAACAAACACAAGCTCAACCACATTTGTTGCTTACTATGACCCTGATTGTTTTAGAAACGATTTTTACTTTCATTTTAAAACATGACCGCGTTGTAGCATTACAAGCTAAAAAATTTGTTGATCAAAAAGTCGCACTGAAAATAAATAGCTATATCCCTTATTTTGATTTTTATGTTCAGTTTACTGAACACGGTATTCTGTTCGACACAAAATCCCCAGATAAAGCGATCGACCTTGATGTCCGTACGACACTAATGGATTTGGTGAAAATCTTTGTCTTTGGTAATCGCAAAAGTATCAAAACCATGCGTATCGATGGTGATGTGGTTTTAAAAGATGAATTTCGTGATTTGGTTTCTTTATTTAGTGTGCCGAAAATTTTATCTGACTGGAAACAGTGGCTTAGCGAACCCACTGATGAACAGGAGATTATTGCTTCCAAAAAACGTATTGCCCCACTTTTAGAAAAAATCGAACAGCAACGCTCTAAAATAAACACGCTACAAGTTGAAGTTAAACAATACAAAAACCGTATTAAGCGTATCGAACGTCGTCAAAAGCGGATTAATATCGCTTTTAGTCTAATATCTGTTCTTTTAATAACGTTATTAGTGTATAATGTGTGGTTCAAATAAATACATAATTTTTCAGACAAAATAAAACAAATAAACAATCTCAAAAAAACTTGACTATTTTAGTCAGGATTCATAAAATCTGCACATCTAGACTTAACATGTGTATCGAATCATGCGCTTAACAACTCGCGGTCGCTACGCAGTGACTGCTCTACTTGATCTAGCTTTGCAGCCAACTGAACAAACGATCACTCTTGCAGAAATTGCAGCTCGTCAAACCATTTCAGTGGCCTATCTTGAGCAGTTATTTGCAAAATTAAAGCGTCACGGCTTAGTTTCCAGCATCCGTGGAGCAAACGGTGGTTATCACCTTGCTCGTAGTGCTGAAGACATCACTGTTTTGGAAATTATTGAAGCTGTAAATGAAACAGTTGATGCAACCCGTTGTGACCACAAAGGCAACTGCCAAAATGGTGCAATGTGCTTGACTCACGATTTATGGCAGGAACTCTCCCACCACATTGCCGATTATCTTGCAAAAATCACCCTTGCTGACCTTGTAGCACGCGATAACGTTCAAACCGTATCAATTCGTCAAAATTCAGCAAACTTTGATTCAGCCCTTTTATCGGTTACAGGTATTTGACATGAAGCGTCCTATTTATCTTGACTATGCAGCAACTACACCTGTAGACCCTCAAGTCGCAGAACGTATGATGGAATGTCTAACGTTTGACGGTACTTTTGGTAATGCAGCTTCTCGTTCTCATGCTTACGGCTGGCAGGCAGAAGAAAAAGTAGAATATGCACGTGAACAAGTTGCTAATCTAGTAAAAGCTGATCCACGCGAAATCGTTTGGACTTCTGGTGCAACTGAATCTGACAACCTTGCGCTTAAAGGTATTGCTCAGTTCTATGCATCTAAAGGGAAGCACATTATTACAAGTAAAATTGAACATAAAGCAATTCTTGATACTTGCCGCGAGCTTGAAGAAGAAGGCTTCGAAATTACTTATCTTGAGCCAGAAGCAAAAACAGGTTTAATCACACCTGAAATGGTTCAAGCAGCCCTTCGTCCAGATACAATTCTTGTATCTTTGATGATGGTGAACAATGAAATCGGTACAACTACAGATGTAGCTGCAATCGGTGAATTGACTCGTGCAAACAAAACTTATTTCCATGTAGATGCTGCGCAAGCTGCTGGTAAAGTAGAAATTGATCTTTCAACAATGAAAGTTGATTTGATGAGTTTCTCTGGCCACAAAATCTATGGTCCTAAAGGTATTGGTGCTCTTTATGTACGTCGTCAACCACGTGTACGTATTAAAGCGCAAATGCACGGTGGCGGTCATGAACGTGGTATGCGTTCAGGTACGCTAGCGACTCACCAAATCGTGGGTATGGGCGAAGCGTTCGAACTTGCAGGCAAAAACTTACATGCCGAACAAACTCGTATTCGTGTACTTCGTGACAAACTTTGGAATGGCTTGCAAGGTCTTGAACAAGTCTTCCTGAACGGTCACCCAGAATACAACGTTGCAAACTATCTAAACGTCAGCTTTAACTTCGTTGAAGGTGAATCGTTAATGATGGCACTTAAAGATTGCGCAGTATCTTCTGGTTCTGCATGTACATCAGCAACTTTAGAACCATCCTATGTACTTCGTGCATTGGGTCTTTCAGATGAATTGGCTCATAGCTCGATTCGTTTCAGCTTTGGTAAATACACCACTGAAGCCGATATTGACCATGTACTTGAAATTACCAAAGCAGCAGTTGAAAAACTACGTGATCTTTCACCGCTTTGGGATATGTACAAAGAAGGTATCGACCTTAATTCTGTAGAATGGGCTGAACACTAATTCATCCCGGTGAGATAGCTTTTATTTTAAGGCTATCTCATTGATTAACGTAATTTCACCCCCATATTAATCTTAAGGCTGACCCCGAGGTTTGGAGAAGCGTCATGGCTTATAGCGAAAAAGTAATTGATCATTACGAAAACCCTCGTAATGTTGGTGTTTTAGACAAAAATGCAGAAAACGTTGGTACAGGTATGGTCGGTGCACCAGCTTGTGGCGATGTTATGCGTCTACAGATCCAAGTTGATGACAACGGCGTAATTGAAGAAGCTCGCTTCAAAACTTACGGTTGTGGTTCAGCAATTGCATCTAGCTCATTAGTAACAGAGTGGCTAAAAGGCAAAACTCTTGATGAAGCTCAAGCAATTAAGAACATTGATATTGCAACTGAACTTGCACTTCCACCAGTAAAAGTACACTGCTCTGTACTTGCTGAAGATGCAATCAAAGCTGCTGTAGAAGACTACCGTAGCAAGAAAGTAAAAGCTTAATTGTTTACGTGTTTTAAAAAAGATTAACGGAGTTTTCATGATTCATTTAACTGAAAATGCTGCAACTCATATCAGCAATTACATCAAGAATCGCGGTAAGGGTGAAGGCATTCGCGTTGGCGTGAAAACTTCTGGCTGTTCTGGTTTAGCTTATGTACTTGAGTTTGTCGATGATATTGACACGCATGACCAAGTATTCGATCAGTTTGGCGTAAAAGTATTCGTTGACCCAAAAAGCTTAGTTTATCTCGAAGGTATGGAGATGGACTATGTGAAAAATGGATTAAACGAAGGTTTTGAATTTAATAACCCAAATAAAAAAGGCGAATGTGGCTGCGGCGAATCGTTTACGGTTTAAGCCTTTTCCACACTCCTTTTTCGCATTAAAACAGTGTAAAATTCACTGTTTTAATTGCATTTAAAGCAACACTTTTTGCACCTCTATTGCGGACACCATCTCCCATGAATCATTTTGAGTTGTTTAACTTACCTGTAGCACTCGATATTGATTTAGCAGTTTTAAAATCTGAATTTTTAAAGTTGCAGCAACAATATCATCCAGATAAAGCCGAAGACAAAGATCTAGCCCTGATTAAATCCAGTGAGATTAATCAAGCATTTAAAGCTTTATCCAATGTTGATAGCCGCGCTGCATATCTATTAAGTCTCAAAAAACAAGATTATCACCTTGATCAATCAATTAGTGATTTTGAGTTCCTACAAGATGCCTTAGAAATTCGTGAACAGTTAGATGAGGCAGGCTCTGCTGATGACCTCACTTCACTTAAAACTGAAGTTCAGCAATGGATTGACGGTTTGGTTCGTGAATTCAAGATTGATTATGACGACGAAGACTGGGCTGAAGCACGTGATACCGTACGTAAATTACGCTTCTTCCAAAAAGTAATGGCTGACATCGATAAAGCTGAAGATCGCTTCTTAGACGACGATAGCTTTGATTTAGACGATGATTTTTAATTTATTTTTTATATTTGACGTTCAAAGGATGTAACACACATGGCTCTCTTGCAAATTGCAGAACCTGGTCAATCAAGTGCGCCGCATGAACACCGCATCGCAATTGGTATCGATCTTGGGACTACACACTCTTTAGTAGCCACGGTACTTTCTGGTAAAGCGAAAGTGCTTAACGATGAACATGGTCGTGTGTTACTCCCTTCTATTGCACACTATGGCGAATCCACTGCGCAATATGGTGAAGACGCAAAGGCATTCTTAACGACTGATCCTAAAAATACCATCGTTTCTGTAAAGCGCTTTATGGGTCGCTCTAAAGCAGATATCAAATTCCAACATCCGTACAACTTAGTCGGTGAAGCGAATGAAATGCCTGCTTTTGAAACTGCACAAGGTCGTAAAACACCAGTTGAAATTTCTGCTGAAATTTTAAAACAACTCAAAGACCGTGCAGAAAGTAGTTTAAACAATCCAGTAAATGGTGCTGTCATTACTGTACCTGCCTATTTTGATGAAGCACAGCGTCAAGCAACGCGTGATGCAGCACAGCTTGCAGGTTTAAATGTACTACGTCTTTTAAATGAACCGACTGCTGCTGCAGTGGCTTATGGCTTAGACCAAGACACCAATCTTGCACATGATCAAAACTATGTGATCTATGATCTAGGTGGCGGCACCTTTGACGTTTCAATTTTACGTTTCTCTCAAGGTGTTTTTGAAGTTCTAGCAACTGGTGGCCACACGGCGCTTGGTGGTGATGACTTAGACCGTCTGATTGTAAAATGGGCAAAAAAACAACTGAACATTGAAACTTTAGATGATGCTGAATATGCGCATTTCATTGTTTCTGCACGTAAAGCAAAAGAAGCTCTAACCGAGGCTAAATCTGTAGAGCTTAAAGTTCTTGATCAATCATTGACTTTAGACCGCCCTACTTTTGAATCAATCATCAAAGTTGCTTTGGATAAAACCATCAGCGTTTGCAAACGTGTCATGCGTGATGCCAAGCTTGAGCTCAGCGATATTCAAAATGTGGTATTGGTCGGTGGTTCTACCCGTTCATATGCTGTGCAAAAAGCTGTTCAAGATGTCTTCAATCAAGAACCACTCTGCACAATTAACCCTGATGAAGTTGTGGCCATTGGCGCGTCGATTACAGCAAACCAACTTATTGGTAACTCTAATGATGGTTCATTGCTTTTAGACGTCACACCGCTTTCTTTAGGTTTAGAAACCATGGGCGGTTTGGTTGAGCGCCTTATTTCGCGTAATACAGCCATTCCAGTGGCGCGTCGCCAAGAATTCACAACCTATCAAGATGGTCAAACAGCGATGTTAATTCATGTTGTACAAGGTGAACGTGATCTGGTTGAACATTGCCGTAGTCTAGGTCGTTTCGTGCTTCGTGGTATTCCACCGATGACTGCGGGTCAAGCGCGCATTGAAGTGACTTTCCAAGTTGACGCAGATGGTTTACTCACGGTGTCTGCCAAAGAAACCACTTCTGGTGTGCATGCCCAAATTGACATCAAACCTTCTTATGGTTTATCTGATGCCGACACTGAACGCTTACTGATTGATGGTTATAAGTTTGCTGAAGAAGATAAAAACTTACGTCATCTTCAAGAAACCAAAGTGGAAGCAAAACGTGAACTTGAAGCACTTGATCAAGCACTTAAAGTGGATGCTCAACTTCTCAGCCAAGAGCAACTCAGTTCCCTCACTGCAGCACGCACTGTTTTAGATGCTGCACTTGAAACGACAGATATTAAAGCTATTGAACATGCTGTAGAACAGCTTAAAATACATAGCGATGCATTTGCTGCAGCTCGTATGAATCAGCACATTGATGCCGCATTGAAAGGCACAAAACTCGATGACTGGTCAAACTCAAATTAATTTATAGGTCAAGATTATGCCACGTATTAAAGTACTGCCTCACGCAACAATCTGCCCAAACGGCGCTGAGTTTGAAGTCGAATCAAATGCTAACCTTTGCGAAAGCATGTTAAAAAACGGCATCAAAATTGAGCATGCATGTGATATGTCTAAAGCATGCACCACTTGCCATGTGGTTGTACGTAAAGGTTTTGATGGTCTAGATGAAATGGATGATGTCGAAGCAGATCTTCTCGATCGTGCTTGGGGGTTAGAACCAGACTCTCGTCTGTCATGCCAAGTAAAAATTGAAGATGAAGATTTGGAAATTGAAATTCCTAAATACACCATCAACCATGCTTCAGAAAATCATTAATTTATAGATAATTTTCTATAATTAAAAAGCCAGTTTATCGTAACTGGCTTTTTTATACATAAATGTATTCAACATATCAAAAAAGAAGACGTTTTGATAAAAGCATGAATTGTGTTCTTGTTTAAATTTTACGC
Source organism: Acinetobacter sp. YH12063 (assembly GCF_013419715.1). Classification (NCBI taxonomy): domain Bacteria; kingdom Pseudomonadati; phylum Pseudomonadota; class Gammaproteobacteria; order Moraxellales; family Moraxellaceae; genus Acinetobacter; species Acinetobacter sp. YH12063. The sequence goes on from NZ_VOZO01000007.1 coordinate 89,868, forward strand.
GATACGATTAGATCTAATTTTATAATGTATATGTGAAATTAAGAGTGAGATTCAGTTTTTTTGACTTCTTCGATCACTTCGTCTTCTAAATTCAGTTTTACGATACCAGCAGAGTTGGTCATTTTTTGCTGAGTTTGTAAGCGTTGAATCATACGTTCTAAAACATGTATTAGTTCAGGATATTCAAAGTTTTGTACTTCATCTAAGTTCAACAATAGATTAAAGCCTTTATATTCGTAGTCAAACCACCGCTGATAATCTGTTTTCTGCGAGGTGTATTTTTCCATCACTTGCCAAGTACGTACTGGGCCTTTGATGCCTTTTAAGAAGATCGGTGCTTTAGGTGCACATAAATAGTCATTTTTCACTAAATGATGCGTATCGTCTGAAATCAAAATTTCATCGACTTCAGCCGCACTTTGCAATCGTGCAGCCAAGTTCGCATCACGACCAACGATGGTATACGCCATACGGTGAGCTGCACCATAGTTCCCAACGTGGCAATACCCTGTAGAAATACCCATACGAATATGTAACGGCGGATAACCCATTTTAATCCAACGTTCACGCAGCAACTTCATTTGCTGACGCATGACCATTGCCATCTCTAAACAAGTTTTTGCATCTTGCTCTACGCCTTGGCTATGTGGATCACCAAAGAAGATTAGAATTGCATCCCCCATAAATTTATCAACAGTCGCTTCATACTGTTTGGCAATCTCAGTCATATGACTCAAATAGTCATTGAGTAGAAATGCTAAATCGTCTGGAATTAATGTTTCAGAAAGCTCAGTAAATCCTTGGATATCGGAAAAGAAAATCGTTAACTTTTTACGTTTATATTCGATTTTAGCTTCAGACTCACCTTTCATAATCGATTGCCAAAGTTGCATAGGCGCATAACGACTCAGCTGATTGGCGAATTCCATATAACGATTCATCTGATCATAATAGTGGTTCTTTTTATTACTCAGAGACTGAACTTGGGTGTGTTGATAAAAAGCCCCTACGCTGAAATATGTAATTAAGCACAGAAAGCCAAGAACGGTTAATTCACTGCTGGTCGACTCAAAATACTCTTGAAAACCAAAGACATAAATATTGCATAAATAAAATACAGTGACGCCAACAATCCCTGCCAAGGACATCATTAAGAAATTGATCTTGTTATAGATTGTTGTGTATAGCAGCGCAAAGACCGCAAGAAAGGTTAAAACAAGACTTAAATGTACCGCAGACATCAGTACAGCAATAACTATGATATCGATCAGAAACAGCACATTGCGTTTAGTTTGATTGCTATATCGATAAATTAGCCAATGGGAAAACTTGGGAACAACTAAAATCAGAAAAAATAAAAATGCAGGAATATAGATTTGATAATGCGTATCTGGTTGGGTGTAGTGATAGACAACAATCACCAAAGACAGCATGATATATCCCATCAAACGATGAAAATATTCAAACTGTTTAGGCTCTTTGCTGATTAAATTGTCTAACGGCACTCGATCGCCCCCATACGGACACTCATTCTTCTACTATCCTGATATTGTCCGTAAATCGGGATTAGTCCATACGCCAATCGAAAGGCATATCACCTTGACCACGTAGTGCAAGCATTAGTGTTTGGCGCATGTGTGCCAAGACATCATTGTTATAAGGAACTGCTGGCGTACCCCAAACTGGTTTCGGCCAAGCCACATCATTTTGATAACGAACAACATGATGAAAATGTAATTGTGGAACCATATTACCCAATGCAGCTACATTCATTTTGTCTGCACGGAATACACGTGACAATTGGCTTGATAACCAGCTTGATTCACGTAAAAACTGCTCTTGGTCTGCCTGACTTAATTCATAAAGCTCTGTAATTCCCGGAACACGTGGAATCAAAATAAGCCACGGGAATTGCATATCATTCATCAAACGACATGTTGACAGAGGAAAGTCGCCTACATAAAACGTATCTTGAGCAAGTTGTGGATGTAAACTAAACATATCTTTATAAATGATGCAAAATTAGAATGATGGCTAATACTATCACATCCTTATGGGTGTGAATATTCTGTACAGAACGTTTCATTACAAATAAACTGCATTTGAATAAAACGTTGCGTGCTTATGACTCTAATAAATTTTTCAAAAAAATCAAGCGTTTCTTCTATATAAAAAACACTCATGAAAATCTACTCATTCTAAACAAGCAATTTATACGCCAAATCTATTGATTTGGCGCCAATTCCTTCAGCAAACTGTCTAATAAGTCATTTATAAATTGAATGCGTTTGTCATATTCTTCGAGCATGACCATCACTTTTAGACGCTGTCCACCTTCCATTCGGAAGAAAGTCGGATGCTTTTGCATCATTTGAATGATCGATATGGCTTGAACTGGTGTATCTGGTGAGAACTCAATACTGCCGCCATGTGAACTGATATCAATTTTTGTGATACCCAATTGTTCCGCTTTTAAACGCAACTGATGGACAGAGAATAACTGCTTGACTGCTTGCGGCGGCAAGCCAAAACGATCGATCAACTCCATACGAATGTTATCGAGTTTCTCTTGAGTATCCGTATTACTAATGCGTTTATAGAACAATAACCGTTGATGTACATCACCTAAATAATCATCTGGAATTAAGGCTGGCATGTGCATGCTAATTTCAGCCGTTAATGACAATGGAGAGTCAAAGTTAGGCGTTTTACCTTTTTGAATGGCTTTGGTGGCTTTTTCAAGCATTTCCATATAAAGACTATAACCTATGGTTTGCATTGAGCCACTTTGCTGTTCACCCAGCAACTCACCTGCGCCACGAATTTCTAAGTCTTCTGTTGCCAACATGAAACCCGCACCCAAAGTCGATGCACGAGAAATGGCATCTAGGCGTTTTTCAGCATCACCTTTTAAACCTTTAAGCGAAGGCACAAGTAAATATGCATAGGCTTGATGGTGCGATCGACCGACACGACCACGTAGTTGGTGCAACTGCGCTAGTCCCAGTTTATCTGCGCGTTCAATCAAAATGGTATTGGCGTTTGGCACGTCAATCCCAGTTTCAATAATGGTTGAACACACCAGCACGTTATATTCTTTGTGATAGAACTGCTGCATGATTTGCTCTAGCTCACGCTCACGCATTTGACCATGTGCTACCGCAACTCGGGCTTCAGGAACCAATTCACGTAGAGTTTCTGCCGTACGTTCAATGGTCTCGACTTCGTTGTGTAAGAAATACACTTGTCCACCACGTAGCAATTCACGCAAGATGGCTTCTTTAATCGAATCACCAGTGTGTTCTTGCACAAAAGTTTTCACGGCAAGACGACGTGCAGGCGGCGTTGCAATAATAGATAGATCACGCATACCACTAAAAGCCATATTCAGCGTACGTGGAATAGGCGTTGCAGTTAGCGTCAGCATATCAACATCGGCACGTAAGGCTTTAATTCGCTCTTTATCCCGTACACCAAAACGGTGCTCTTCATCCACGATCATGAGACCGAGATTTTTAAATTGCACACTTTCCTGCAAGATTTTATGTGTGCCAATCACGATATCCACTTTGCCTTCTGCGAGGTCTTCAATGGTTTTGGTATGTGATTTTGATGAACCAAAACGTGAAAGAACTTCAATACGTACAGGCCAATCCGCAAAACGGTCTTTGAAAGACTCGTAGTGCTGCTGCGCCAACAACGTGGTTGGCACAAGTACAGCCACTTGTTTGTTATTTTGTACTGCCACAAATGCAGCACGCATGGCCACTTCTGTTTTACCAAAACCGACATCACCACAAACCAAACGATCCATCGGCTTCGCTTGTTGCATGTCATACAGTGTCGCCTCAATAGCATTGGCTTGATCTAAAGTTTCTTCATAGGCGAAGCCACTGGCAAACTGCATATAAAGGCTCTGATCCAGTTCAAAACCATAACCCGGCTTCGAGTGACGACGTGCTTGAATATGTAAAAGTTCTGCCGCCACATCATGGATCTGCTCTAAAGCTTTGCGTTTGGCTTTAGACCATGCATCTGTACCCAATTTATGTAATGGTGCTAGATCTGGGTCACCACCACTGTATCGACTAATTAAATGCAGGTTTGTCACAGGGACATACACCTTGGCTGCATCGGCATAGTCTAACTGCAAAAATTCATGGTCTTGGTCATCGATACTCAAGGTAATTAAACCTGCATATCGCCCCACACCATAATCAATATGAACCACAGGTGCGCCAATACTTAGCTCGGTTAAACTGCGAACAAGGAACTCTTCTGATACTTCCTGTTGGCGTTTACGACGACGTTGAACCACACGGTGTTCATAAAGCTGATTTTCAGAAATTACACTGAGTTTGTCAGTTAGCAATAAACCACGATCTAAGGGCGCATTGGTGATCGCAATCGCATGCATAGAATGCATAAAATCATTAAAACTTTCGACCGTCGGGATATCACCCAAACTTGGACGCAATGCATCTTTTAAAGTTTCACGTCGACCAGCGCTTTCAGCCACTAAAAGTACCGGATAATTTGCCGCATCGATATACTGCTTAACCGCAGAAAATGGTTTTTCACGTTTTGGATCGACAGGTAATCGGGGTGGAATCTCAGCTGCAAGATTGATCACGCCATTGCGTTCATCAAAAGCCTCAGGTGAAGCCACGATACGACGGCAAAGATTTAATTGTTCTAAAACCTGATTTGGTTGTAGGAAAATCTGCTCTGGCGGCAAAATCGGTTGGTCAACATTATGACGGCGGTCTTCATAACGACGCACAATGTCTGACCAAAACTGAATCAATGTGTCATCAATAGCTTTATCTGTAATGACAATGCCATTCTCTGGTAAGTACGAAAATAGCGTACTTTGCTCTCTCATGGCTTGTTCAGAGAAGAACAACGGAAAATAAAACTCAATACCCGGTGAAGCTATGCCATCTTGTACATCCTGATAAATTGGATTTTTCTTTGGATTTGCCGTCGGAAAATTTTCCGCATATCGATCACGAAACAGTGAACGCGCTTCTTTTAATGGAAATTCTTTTGCAGGTAAAACCGTAAAATGATCTAAATTTTGGGTGGTTCGCTGAGTTTCAGGATCAAAGAATTTGAGGGTATCGATTTCATCATCAAATAAGTCAACACGAATCGGTGAACTTTGCCCCGAAGCGTAAATATCCATGATGCTGCCGCGTACTGCAAATTCACCATGATCATAAACGGTATCCACCAAGTGATAGCCCGCTTGTACTAATCTTAATTTTTGTTGTTCTATATCAAATTTTTGACCTACTTTAATATCAAAGTGTTCACCTAATACCCAAGATGCAGGCGCAACTCGCTGCGCTAAAGTTGTTGCTGAAACCAACAACACACCTTGCTGTGGCATATTGGACAAAATCGCCAAGCGCTCAGAAACGATGTCTTGATGTGGCGACAGCCGGTCATAAGGTAAAATTTCCCAATCTGGGAAAATAGTCGGCTTAATTCCGTAAAATTCCAGCTCACTTTCTAACTGCCCGAGATGCTGATTATTACGTGCAACAATCACAAACAACTGTTTGGATTGTTTGCTAATTTCTTTAAATAATAATGCAGCAGATGAGCCTTGTAAGTTTCCGACCCACCGCTTTTCGCCAGCTTTAAGCTGTTTAAGATTGAGTTGTGAAATTTCTTGCTGGAACATGATGTAAATAGCTTTTAATGTTTTAATCACTTGGTGATCATATTAACACGATGCTTTTTACATTCCGAGAATTAAGCAACTATATACAGTGTTTTAACCAATATGGATTTGCGATTGTATTTTCTATTGATGAATACCCTTAACGCACCCATCAAACTCAAACACTGCAGTCCATTCACTTACTTACGATCACGGATGAATTGACGATAATAATCATTCAATAGTTTGACATAATGTTTAAATTGCAACAGATTTTCTTCAGTATTGCCTAATCGTGCAACAAAGCGTTGATTTGCAATTTCCAAGTCTATTTTTTCATTGATAATCATTGCAGTCGCATAGAGCTGTTTTAAATCATCGAAATTTGTCATTTTTCTATTCGACAAATATTCCATACGTTCAGACAAAGTATTTAAAACTACGCCTTCAATGATATAGCCCTGAGTTTCATCATATTGAATGTGGTGTTGTTCTAAGTAAAGTTGCTCAGGCGACTCTTTAGCGCCTTTGAATAAATCGACTAACTTATTAAACATCTGACTATCTACAACATGATAAAAAACCTATTGTACTTCGATTACATCCTTTTTTGGGCAAGTTAAAGCTTTTCTGACTTTATCTATGCACTAAATTTTTCATCCAAACCTTCATGACTATATATAGAACAATAATTACAATCCTAAGCAAATATAGCGTTTTATTCTCAACCTAATACTTTCTTTTAGAAATTAGGTTTCTAATGGATACTTAATACATGACTGTCATTAGTTTAGTTCTCTATATTTACCACTAATTTCTTCAAATAAAAAACGAAGGATTAACCTTCGTCATTTACTCATCATTTAGCTATTTAAAAGTCCTAAATAAGCATTTAACTCACTTGAGCGAGTGGCATACTAAATGGTGTCACTTCAGAAACTAAATTTTCAATCGAGAAAATTTCATCCAATTGACTTTCAGTTAACAGCTCTTGCTCTAATACCACTTGGCGAATGGTTTTATTTTCGGCAATACATTGCTTACCGATTTCATCACATTTTGCATGACCTAAATATGGATCAAGTAAGGTCACGATTCCTACACTACGCATCACAGCATCAAAACATGCTTGCTCATTTGCCTGAATCCCTTGAATACATTTGCTGTCTAAAGTTTTCACCGCATTCACCAAAAGCTCAATTGATTCATTCATGGACAATGCAATCACCGGCTCCATGACATTTAATTGTAATTGCCCCGCTTCTGCGGCCAAAGTAATGGTTAAATCATTCCCCATTACTCGAAATGCAATTTGGTTGACCACTTCAGGGATCACAGGATTGACCTTTGCAGGCATGATCGACGAACCTGCTTGTAACTCAGGTAAACGAATTTCCGCTAAACCTGTTCGTGGCCCTGAACTTAAAAGACGTAAGTCATTACAAATTTTAGAAAGTTTGACAGCTAAACGTTTTAAGCAGCTTGATAATAAAATGAATACGCCACAATCGCTGGTTGCTTCGACATAGTCTTCTGCACCTTGCAATTTTAGACCGGTCAAATGAGCTAGATTTTCAACGGCCTTGCCTGCATAACCCGCAGGAGAATTCACGCCAGTGCCAATTGCCGTCGCACCTAAATTAATTTCCAATAGAAGCTGTCGATTTTGCTCAATCAACTTCAAATCTTCTTTTAATAATGTTGCAAATGCTCGGAACTCTTGCCCCAAAGTCATCGGAACTGCATCTTGTAACTGTGTACGCCCCATTTTGATGACATGTTTAAACTCATCGGCTTTAATATGTAAGCTTCCAATTAGCTGATTTAAAACCACAAATAAAGCATCAAAAGCGCTAAATGTTGCTAGACGCAGCGCTGTTGGATAGACATCATTGGTGGATTGTGACTTATTAACATGATCGTTTGGATGAATCCGTTGATAACTGCCTTTAGCATCTCCGAGCGACTCAAGGGCAATATTGGCAATGACTTCATTGGCATTCATATTAATAGAAGTGCCTGCTCCACCTTGATAAATATCAATTGGAAATGAATCCGACCATTGTTCTGGATGATCTATCAATGCATCACACGCCTGCTGAATCGCTTGGCGAATATCAATCTTGTATTAAGTTAAATTGATAATTGGTTTCTACTGACGCTTTTTTTACCCGAGCAATAGCGCGTACAAAGTTTAAATTTTGTCCGACATGCTGCTTTGATATTTGAAAGTTTTCGATGGCACGCAATGTATGTATACCGTAATAACATGACTGCGGGACTGCTTTATCCCCCAATAAATCATGCTCTATTCTCGTTTTTTCCATTTGAACCGTTGTCACTGCGCATTCCCTCTAATTACGCACCAAGACTGTGCATACCTCATATTCGACCTGTTCAAATCATCTCACTACAGATGATGTGATGCACATTTGCAACCAAATATTTCAAATGCACATTTCTTGTTCACCATGTAACATTGTGTAATTTTTACCTAATTTCATTAGTTCTCTTTTTGTGATGAAAAGTCTTAAGTAGATTTACATTTCAAAATTTAAATTCCCTTCTGTACAACATTTCAGCAGCACAATAAAAAATTCGATTTGTAATAAGAAAAAATATCATTTACGCAAAACATACATAAAATATGCTTAAAGGTTACAGAGTGTAATTTTTAAATCGTGCTTGAATCTGCGACTTACGACAGAAGTACAAATTTTCATCTAGGACAGAGATGATTTGCTTTCATTAAGGATGAACCGCCTATGAGCCATTTAAACCCGACATTAGTCACCTTTATTTTTTATATTCTTGCAATGCTTGCCATTGGTTTGTATGCCTACAGAGCTACGCATAACTTTGACGAATACATTTTAGGTGGACGAAGTTTAGGAAGTGTTGTGACTGCACTTTCAGCAGGTGCATCCGACATGAGTGGTTGGCTACTCATGGGTCTCCCTGGTGCAATTTATCTATCTGGTCTTTCCGAAGCTTGGATTGCAATCGGCTTAATTATCGGTGCTTGGTTGAACTGGCTGATCGTTGCTGGTCGCTTGCGTGTTCATACCGAATATCAAAATAATGCCCTGACCCTGCCCGATTATTTCACGAGCCGTTTTGCAGACCGTAAAAAGATTTTACGTATCATTTCAGCTGTAGTGATTTTAGTGTTCTTTGCGATTTACTGTGCTTCTGGCATGGTGGCTGGCGCACGACTTTTCGAAAGTTTATTCGGTTGGAACTACACAACAGCACTGTGGATTGGTGCAATTGCAACCATCAGCTATGTCTGTATTGGTGGATTCTTAGCGATCAGTTGGACCGATACTTTCCAAGCGGGTCTGATGATCTTTGCACTGCTGATCACACCGATCATCGCCTACCTTGCTTTAGGTGATAACAGTCAAAATCTTGCTGCTGTTTTGGAAACAGCTCGCCCACAAGCTTCTAATTTATTTGAAGGTTTAAGTACAGTTGCGATTTTATCCAGCATGGCATGGGGCTTAGGCTATTTTGGTCAGCCGCATATTTTGGTTCGCTTTATGGCAGCCGATTCTGTTAAATCCATTCCGAATGCACGACGCATTGGTATGACATGGATGATCCTGTGTCTAGGCGGTGCTGTAGCAGTGGGTTATATCGGTATTGCTTACTTCCAAGTCCACCCAGAACTGGCAAGTGTCGTTAATGCCAACCCTGAAACGGTATTTATGGAGTTGACTAAAATTCTATTCAATCCGTGGATTGCTGGGATTATTTTAGCCGCAATTTTAGCTGCGGTGATGAGCACACTTAGCTGTCAGTTATTGGTTTGCTCAACCACCTTGACGGAAGATTTGTACAAAGGATTTATTCGTAAAAATGCATCGCAAAAAGAATTGGTTTGGATTGGACGTGCGATGGTCTTGGCAATTGCCGTATTTGCAATCACCTTTGCAATGAACCCTGCAAGTAAAGTTTTAGGCTTAGTGGCTTATGCATGGGCAGGTTTCGGTGCTGCATTTGGCCCACTGATTATTCTTTCATTGCTTTGGAAACGTATGACGCTTAACGGAGCAATCATTGGCATGATCGTAGGTGCTGTGACTGTCATCGTGTGGAAAAACTACTTAGGCCACCTTGGTTTATACGAAATCATTCCAGGCTTTATTTTCTCTGCAATCAGTATCGTTGTCGTGAGCTTATTGGGCAAAGCACCAGAGGCGGATGTGGTTGAACGCTTTGAAAAAGCCGAAGCGCAATATCAAAAAGAAATGTCTGAAATCTAAAATTTTTGACACTAAAAAGGGGCTAAATGCCCCTTTTTAGTACTCAATTATTGATGATTAGCTACTTCGGCCGAGCCGCAGGTTTCAGCTTAATTTGCATACTTTCTTTGATCACTTCCATCACAGGATAACTACGCGTTTCCTTGATACCAGGTAATTGCCAAAGCACCTGCCCTGAAATTTTTCTAAATTCTTCCATATTTGCACAGCGTATTTTCACTACAAAATCAAAACCGCCGCTGATCATATGACATTCTACAATTTCTGGAATTTGACGCACTGCATCCGAAAAATCTTCCAATACATTGGGCGTAGTTTTATCTAGTAAAATCTCCACAAAAACCACAAATCCATTGTTGAGTAAGACCGGATTTAAACGCGCTTCATAGCCTAAAATAAAGCCTTCTTTCGATAATTTTTGCACACGTGCCAACGCCGCAGTAGGTGATAAATTCACCATTTCCGCAAGCCTAATATTGGACAATTTCCCGTCTTCTTGCAGCAGCTCTAAAATTCGAATATCTATACGGTCTAAGCTCAAATATGGGCTAGTCATCTGAATTTTTCTCTAAATATTATTAAAACTATAGTGAGTTATTCGCTAAATATTCTGTGATGATAAATTAAATAAAGGATCAAGCTCAAGATTTATTTGCTCGTCATAGAACTTTGACACGGAAAATTGAAACATGAATGGAAAAGTATTTGAAGTCACGGGAAGCGATGACTACATCACTGAATTTAAAGACAAGAATAGCTTTGAACAATCGATTAATACAGCATGGCGTCGTGCTGAAACTGAGTGCATTGAAAACTTATTAGCACACAGTGAAATCCCTTCCCCGATCAGCGATCAAATTCAACAATTGGCTTTTGACTTAGCCCATTCATTACGTGAACGTAAAAGCGGTACAGGTAAAGCAGGCATTGTGCAAGGCTTGCTACAAGAGTTTTCATTGTCTTCTCAGGAAGGCATCGCGCTCATGTGTTTAGCTGAAGCGCTACTCCGTATTCCAGACAAAGCAACACGTGATTTACTGATCAAAGATAAAATCAACCAAGGTAACTGGAAAGATCATGTTGGCCAAAGTAGCCTCATGTTCGTAAATGCTGCTGCTTGGGGTTTAATGCTGACGGGTAAACTAATGGAAACCCCTCAACAAAAAAGTCTTTCTAGTCTATTGACCGGTATTTTAGCACGTAGTGGTCGCGGCATTATCCGTAAAGCTGTCGACGTGGCTATGCGTATGATGGGCGAACAGTTTGTTACAGGCGAGACCATCAATGAAGCGCTTAAACATGCAGAAGTATTAGAAGACAAAGGCTTCCGTTATTCATATGACATGTTAGGTGAAGCAGCATTAACTGAACCTGATGCAGAACGTTATTATCAAGACTATACCGATGCGATCCACGCGATTGGTCAAGCCTCTGAAGGTAAGGATGTTTATAACGGCGCAGGTATTTCGATCAAATTGTCTGCCCTACACCCACGCTACCAACGTTCACAGATCGACCGTATACATAACGAACTTTATGGCAAAGTGCTAGAACTTGCTGTATTAGCTAAGCATTACAATATTGGTTTAAACATTGATGCTGAAGAAACTGACCGCCTAGAAATTTCTTTGGAACTACTTGAGCGCCTGTGTTTTGAGCCTAAATTAGCAGACTGGAAAGGTATTGGATTTGTGATTCAAGCCTACCAAAAGCGCTGTTTCTATGTGGTCGACCATATTATTGACCTCGCTAAGCGTAGCCAAAAACGTTTAATGATCCGCTTAGTGAAAGGTGCATACTGGGACAGCGAAATTAAGAAAGCGCAAATTGAAGGTATGAGTGACTATCCTGTATTTACGCGCAAAGTTCATACCGACCTGTCTTATATTGCATGTGCTAAAAAACTCTTGGCAGCACCTGAGCAAATTTATCCTCAGTTTGCAACACACAATGCGCAAACCGTTGCTACGATCTACCAATTAGCACAGCCAGAGCTTTACTATCCAGGCCAGTATGAATTTCAGTGCCTTCACGGCATGGGTGAACCCCTCTATGAACAAGTGGTGGGTTCGAAGTCTGATAACAAACTGGGTGTGCCTTGTCGTATTTATGCACCAGTGGGTAACCATGAAACCTTATTGGCCTATTTGGTTCGACGTTTACTGGAAAATGGTGCGAATACCTCTTTCGTCAACCGTATTGCAGATAAAAATTTAAAAATTGAAGATTTAATTGAAAATCCAAGACAGACGATATTAGCGACGGCTGAAAAAGAAGGTATCACTGGAGCTAAGCATCCTTCTATCCCATTTCCGCAAGATTTGTATGGCACAGAACGTCGCAACTCAAAAGGACTCGATTTAGCCAATGATCGCGACTTATCTCAGCTCAATACCACGGCAGTACAGCATGCACATACCCAGTGGCATGCTAGTGCAATCGGCGCTAATTTAGAAGAAATTCATACTGCAAGTATCAACATTACAAACCCTGCAAACCGTAGTGATGTGGTTGGCAGTGTCAGTGAAGCTAGTCTAGAGCAAGCGGAAATCGCCCTAAATAATGCGTTAAATGCCCAAGCTTCATGGAAAACTTTAGACAAAGATCAGCGTGCAGCATGCTTAAACCGTGCGGCGGATTTGATGGAAGTACAATTGCAATCTCTCATGGTGTTGTTGTCACGTGAAAGTGGTAAAACCTATGCCAATGCTATTGCTGAAGTTCGAGAAGCTGTAGATTTTCTACGTTATTATGCTGCTCAAATGATTGATCTAGCTGAAAATACCCAAATTGAACCCCTTGGCACTGTGCTGTGCATTAGCCCGTGGAACTTCCCGCTTGCTATTTTCACAGGTCAAATTGCTGCAGCATTGGTTGCAGGTAATACAGTGATTGCCAAGCCTGCTGAACAAACGCCACTGATTGCTGCTCAAGCTGTACATATTTTATGGGAAGCAGGTGTTCCGTTTGATGTATTGCAACTCCTTCCTGGGCGTGGCGAAACCATTGGTGCCAAACTCAGTGCTGACTCACGTATCCAAGGCATCATGTTTACAGGCTCCACTGAAGTCGCACGTATCTTGCAAAAAACCGTGGCACAGCGCTTAAACCAATTTGGCGAAAGTGTGGTTTTGATTGCTGAAACTGGCGGTCAGAATGCCATGATTGTTGACTCATCTGCATTGACAGAACAAGTGGTATTAGATGTCGTTAACTCTGCCTATGACAGTGCAGGCCAACGCTGTTCTGCCCTACGTATTCTCTGTGTACAAGAAGATAATGTGGACGTTGTCCGTACCATGTTACAAGGTGCGATGAAGCAACTTCGTGTCGGAAATCCTGCACTTTTAGCAACTGACATTGGCCCAGTGATCGACCTTGAAGCACAGCAAAATATTGAAAAACATATTGAGAAGATGCGTAGCAAAGGCTATCCAGTACATCAAATCATGTTTAATGCTGATGGCAATGCCTTAAGTACGGGAACTTTCGTTGCACCAACTTTGATTGAACTGCCAAATTTAAATGATTTAGAACGCGAAGTTTTTGGGCCAGTATTGCATTTAATCACCTACAAATATGGTGAGATTGAAAACCTATTAACACAAATTAATGCCAAAGGTTATGGTTTAACCATGGGCTTGCATACACGTATTGATGACACGATTCAAAAAGTCATCGGTCATGCAGAAGTCGGCAACCTGTACATTAACCGTAATATTGTAGGTGCAGTGGTCGGTGTACAACCTTTTGGCGGCGAAGGCTTATCAGGTACTGGTCCAAAAGCGGGCGGTCCTTTATATCTTTACCGTTTAATGCATCAAGTTTCTGAGAAAAAATTGGCTACACCTTATGCGGCTCAGGCAGAAACACAAGCTGCACACTTCCCTGCATATGAAGCTTTTAACACTTGGGCGAAGCAACATTTTTCAGGCATTGCTATTCAAACACCGCAGGCCATAGCTGCAGGACAAAGTTTTGAACTGCAAGGCCCAACTGGTGAAAACAACCAATATGCCATTTTGGCACGTAAAGGTGTGCTTTCATTGGCTAACAATGATGCAGATCAACTGAATCAAATTGCTGCGATTTTATCGGTGGGTAGTCAGCCTGTTGTACTTGCAGACAATACTTTTGTGTTGAAACACTTAAATAGCATGCCAAAAGTCCTCGTAGACCAATTTAAAGTGATCACGGATATTTATCATGGCAATTTTGATGCGGTTTTACATCATGGTGAAAAAGCTGAGTTATTAAAAATTCAACAAGTCATCGCGTCTCGTGAAGGTGCAATTATTGGCATTACACATTTAGCTTCAGGCCAATATGACATCCCTGTAGAACGTTTCGTGATTGAACGGGCAATCAGTGTCAATACAGCGGCAGCCGGTGGTAATGCCAGCTTAATGACAATGAATTAAACACTGAATTGAACTCCAACTAATCAGTTCCTCACTTAGCTCAATCTTTATGAATGTTCCATAAAGATTGAGCGTTTTTTTAACTACCCCTAGATAAATATTCTGTTTAGCGCATTCAGACTCATCCTCTCGACAGATAAATACAGCCAAAAGTGGAATTAATTTAGTCTTATAAGGTGAATTTTGCTAACATGACTTTTTTTAATATGTTTGCGATTTTTTACTGCATATGACTTCAACTTATCAGCAACAACTTGATGCCAAAGTTGCCCGCATTACGGCTCAATTTTCAGAATACAACCCTCCCTCTTTAGAAGTTTTTCCTTCTGCTGAACAAAACTTTCGTATGCGAGCGGAATTCCGAATTTGGCATACTGAAAATGATATGTTCTATGCAATGTTTGAACGCAATGCAGACAATGAAAAACAAGTTGTCGAAATTAAAGATTTCCCGATTGCAGATAAAAGCATTAATGATTTAATGCCCGTATTATTAAATGAACTCAAGGCACAAGAGATCTTATATAGCCGATTATTTGAAGTTCATTTCTTAGCAACGCTGAAAGGTGAAATGCTGGTTTCATTGGTTTACCGCTGCCCGCTCAATGCTGAATGGGAAGTTGCTGCCAAAGCGCTGTCTGAAAAGCTCAATATCAAGATTTATGGTCGTAGTCGTGGTCAGCGCGTGATTTTAACTGATGACTATGTGGTTGAAGAACTCCAAGTATTTGACCGTAAATATCAGTATAAACAAATTGAAAGTAGCTTCACACAGCCAAATGCCGGCGTATGTCAAAAAATGCTGGAATGGGCGTGTCAGGTTGCGGATCACTCAGACAAAGACTTACTTGAGCTCTACTGTGGTAATGGTAATTTCACGCTGCCTCTTTCAACACGCTTTAATCGCGTTTTGGCAACCGAATTAGCCAAGTCTTCAGTTTATGCCGCGCAGTGGAATATTGAGCAAAATGGTATTGATAATATCCAAGTGGCTCGTCTTTCAGCTGAAGAGTTTACCCAAGCCTACAATGCTGAACGTACATTCCGCCGCCTTGAAGAAGCTGAGATTGAAATTTCAAGCTATAACTTCGATACGGTATTTGTCGATCCACCGCGTGCAGGTATCGATGATGAAACACTAAAACTGTTGCAACGTTTTGAACGCATTATCTATATTTCATGCAACCCAGATACTTTACATGACAATCTTAAACTGCTTTCACAAACGCATAAAATCAGTAAATTTGCCTTGTTTGATCAATTCCCTTATACACACCATGTAGAGTCTGGTGTGTTTCTTGAGAAGATTTAAACAAATTATTTCAAATCATGTTGTTGTCATAAAAGGAGCTTTCTAAAAGCTCCTTTTTTATATGCTAAAAAAGCTTTATTTTCTCGCCACATGCAGTGCAATGGATGCCTTTTTATATCAATTAGGCAAAGATTCTAAAAGTCCAATCGAAAAAATGATCATTCAACTGGCTAAAATATCACTTTAGTAGTCTTGCTTTATTTATTGGATTGGTTATATTTCGTCCTATGTTAGGTCGCAAATGAAGGCTCTATGAGTTTTTGGCATAAGTTGTTCGCTAATGAACAGCAAAACGGGCATAAGAATCAAATTGCCTGTGTTGAAAATGATTGCTCTTGTAAAACCAATGAACAGCTTATTGCTGCTCTTACAAAGGCAACAGATGAAGATGTTATCCTCGGTATTAAAAAAGTGCTCGCTTCGCGCGGTTATAGCCGTAAGGAATTAAATGAAATCCAGCATCTACCTCTACAGTAGAGTCTGAACATTCAGTGTTCAAACAAGGCATTCTGTTTTACAGAGTGCCTTTTTCATTTTTTAGTCTAATCAAAAGTATGCCGCTTATTTACAGATCAGGTTTTGTGGATTGGCCACATCGCTATTTACAGCTTTTATGCTATGCTCCAAGGCAACTCAGTGATGTCTAATTTTTAAACATACGACAATAAAACCTAATATTGCATCAAATAAGAGGCAGATGACCTCTAAACAGCATTGATATAAAAATTAAAGGAATGAACATGAATAAATTAACAAGTTGCCTTATTGCCTGCTGCATACTTAGTCTAAGTGCTTGTAGCCAAATCCCCAAAGAATGCGAAGAATCTTGGGACAAACTCGAAGCCTTGTCGAAACAAATGGGCTTAAACGAAGAACAAATCAAAGAACAGAAAAAACAGTTTGAAGAAAGTATTAAAAAACAATCTAAAGAACAAGCCATTCAAATGTGCCAAACCCAAAGTACCTTTTTAGGTTTAGTCGGCAAATAAACAGTTGTTTCTATCAATCTAAACACTGTACAGATGAAGCCCGATTATTCGGGCTTTTATTGTTTGCATTGAGATCCTGTTGTATACGCTACAATTGGCCCTAAAGGTTTTAAACTCGAATCATGTCTATTCAACGCTTGGATATCTGCACTAGACACAGATCCATCTAAATACAAGGCATTGTTAATCGATAATTGCTGCTTAAAATATTGTGCAAATGCATAAAACGACACGCCTTCACGACTGATCACAAAATACAACTTGCCGTTTTTGATCCCCACACCATTGCGGATTTTCAATGAATCTGACTGTGGGATAAAGTTTGGATTGATTTTTCCATCTACCACCAGCATTGGACCTGACTGCGTTGCATAACGTGCCTTAAAATCTGTGGAAGCATATTTTTGTGTGGTTGATATCACCGCTTGCTTGCCATTCCATGCTAGAACACCATTCGGCTGAATTAAAAAATTACCAAAGCCTCGTGTTGCACGATTCAAGGCTTTTTTCTGCACTCCATTTTCAACGTATAGACCAACAGGTGCTAAATCTGCATGATACATCCCTGCATTCATTGCGAAGCTCATCGTATTACACTTACGCGCTAATGACTGCTTTAAACGCTGTAGGTCTCGATATGGCTGCTGCTGTGTATCATATAAATAGAGCTTTAGTTGACTCAGATCGGAAATTTCAACCACATCCACGGCAATAGGCTGACTGACACGTTTCGCTTGAATATTGGCATAGGAAATACTCGGTGAGAAAATCAGACCGAGCAGCATCATAAAGCGCATTTTTTTAAACATTGAGGTTAATTGAAGACCAAGCATGACCCTATCCATAGCGCACGTTAAAAATCGAACAAATTTTAGCTAAATCATCGCTAAAATAGTCGATTAATTCACAGATTAAAAGTAGACTAATCTTTAAAAATAATTCGGATTTAAAGTAGGACTGGTAAATACATGCATGTGCAGAAAGATGGTTTTCCTCTTGGAACACATCTGATTGTTAAACACTTCGGTTATAGCCATCATGGCATATATGCCGGCCGCGGTAGAGTCATTCACTACTCAGGTTTTGCACACCTTTTCAAAAAACATCCGATTGAAATGACTTCTATCGAAAATTTCAGTCACGGCAAAAAAATCATCGTTCAGTCGTACAGCAATCCAAAATTTAAAGGGCGTAAAGTGGTGCGTCGCATGCGCTCACGTATGCATGAAAACAACTATCATCTGATTATTAATAACTGCGAACACTTATGCACATGGGCCATTACCGGTGTTGAAAGTAGTCCTCAGGTGTTTCGTATGATGAACCGACTCACCACGATTGGTTATGTCAGTTCTCTGATGAGTTTTATGAGTAGCATGATGCTGACCGTGACCACTACTTGCTTTGCACTGGTGTTCTATATCAAAAAGAAACTGCGCGAAAAAGCCAAAATGCAGATGCCGGTTTATACCTATTTAAAGCGTGAAGAACATAAAAATCGTTAATCCACTACAGCATCGTTGAACTGTGGCTTTATCAAATTTCAGTAGATCAGCACATTGCTTAGAGATCCTGTGCCAATACACAAGCTTTTTATTTTAGCGTATCAGATGTAATGCTTAATCTTGGTCACTCTTCACATTGCTAAAAGTTCGCATTGCTAAAAGGTGGAAATTTATCTTCAACCAAATTGCTTTGCAGGCCATGTTCTAAATAAATTTTGGCTGCATCCAAAACCGTTGTAAAACCACCTGTACTATCAATAATAAAATCAATCAATGCCTGACCTTGCAGAGGAATCTTTGAATTTTTGATGCGAACATAGGTTTCCATCGGGCTAATTTGCTCAAAAATAAAATCGACCTGAGTTTTTGGTTCACCCCACTGTATTTGAATTAATTTGTTTTCCTTAATATTCAGCACGTCTACATCGGCGACTGCATTATATTTTTGCCAAGTCCATTGCACCGTTTTACCTTCTTCTAGATATCCACTCGATGCACTAAACCAAAAATGCTGTGTTATTAAAGGATCAACAAAAGCATTAAATACGATATTGATGGACTTACGAATTAACATCTGGGTTTCAATCACGACACTCATCAGTATTCCTTCAGTATTTTAATTTTATTCAGTGATAGCACAGAGAACTGATCATTGCCTACCACTGAATTGTTATTGCCCTATTCTGCTGTATGTTCTGAAATACATGCTGATGTCACTAGCGTTGGATTTTTCTCTGCAAATTGCCCATTCCAATAGGGATAGTATGGATAAGGTGGATACACTGCACTGACTACGTCTAATCGGGCTAACTGCTCTACGCTTAATGACCATTCCTTCGCCGCAAGGTTCTCCAACAGTTGCTGTTCATTACGTGCGCCTATCAAAATACTAGACACAGTCGGTCTGGTTTTCAGCCAATTCAATGCAATCTGCGGGATAGAGTGCCCTGTTTCCATGGCAATTTCTTGCATTACATCTAACACTGCAAATAACTTTTCGTGTTGAACTGGTGGTGCGAATTGTGCTGTCTCATGTAGTCGACTTTGCTTTGGAATCGCATGCTCACGATCAAATTTTCCTGTTAATCTCCCCCAGCCTAGCGGACTCCATACCACTGCACCAATCTGTTGATCATGCTGCGCAGGCATCAACTCCCATTCATAGTCACGTCCAATCAAAGAATAATAGACTTGATGCACACTTAGCTTTTCATAGCCATGCTGTTGAGCAATCGACTGTGCTTTCATAAGCTGCCAGCCTGAAAAATTCGACGCACCGATATAGCGAACTTTTCCACTACGTACCAAGTCATCCAAACTGCGCATCAGCTGCTCAAGTGGCGTCGTGCTATCAAACTGATGCAGTTGCAGCACATCAATATAATCCGTGCCTAAACGCTTTAAACTCGCCTCCACGGCTTGAATTATATAGCTTCTAGAATACCCACTTTGCTGGAAATAATCACCTCTTGGCGTTTTGATTGAAGTAATCCACCGAGCATCTGCTCTGAGGCACCATTTGAATAAGCATCTGCAGTGTCGAAATAATTCACGCCTTGATCAATACACAGATCAATCATACGTTGGGCATCATTTAAACTCGATTGCCCCCATGCAGAGAAAATTGGGCCTTGCCCGCCAAATGTACCTGTACCAAAGCCGAACTCTGAAACTTGTAAGCCAGATTGCCCTAGATTGTGATAGTTCATGGTGATTTCCTGTGTTTAATTTACACACAGAATAGGCACAGATATTTATCAGAAAAACCCTGAATATCGAGAAAGACTTTCTTGATTATATTGATAATGCTAACTGAAGATTTCGACTTATTCACACGAATGGCGGCACTGGGTTCAATCAGTCAAGCTGCCAAAGAAGCCAATCTCTCTGTTTCTGTCGCTAGTAGCCGTCTACACAGACTTGAACAAAGTTTAGGGCTGCGCCTTTTTCATCGCACCACACGGCAGCTACATTTAACACAGGAAGGTGCTGTTTTATTGCAGCAAGGATTTCCCTTACTCGAACAATTTAATTCGCTACTGAGCCAATTTCAGCCTGAACCACAACAACTCAGTGGCGTATTAAAAATCACATGTTCAGAAGTTTTTGGAAATCGTATTTTAGGGCCAGTATTTGCAGCCTTTGCCAAGTTGCATCCAACATTGACTTTGGATATTGAACAGACCGATCAAAATTTAGATTTGGTCTCCGCAGGTATCGACGTTGCGATACGTATTGGATAGTTAGAAGACTCATCACTGATTGCTAAACCGCTCAGCTTAAACCGTCGTATTTTGTGTGCCTCGCCTAGCTATATCGAACAACATGGCGAACCTCACTCCCTAGAAGAGCTCTCTATACACCAATGCATTTTACAGAAATACCCTAAGGGTGTTTCGCAGCTTTGGACATTCGTCCAAGATCAACACAACATAAATATACCTGTTTCAGGACAAGTTCATATCAACTCAGGTGAAGGCGTACACCAAGCAGCACTTGCAGGTTTAGGCATCTCAAACCACTCTATTTGGCATGTGGAGGACGATCTACTCTCTGGCCGACTTGTCCAAGTTCTACCAGCAATCCCTGTTCAAAGCACAGCAATCTATGTGGTAATTCCGCATCGACATTTTGTTCCGCCTAAAGTACAGGCCTTTATGCAACACTTGGACGATTTTTTTCAGCATCAATATGCGTGGTATGTATCGCCTAATTTATCTGAAAATTAGGCCAAGAATTTATCTTAAATTACTGTTAAAAGTCTTAATCAGCGGCGGAAGTTCAACTTCTAAGCTGCTATACATTTCACGCTCAATGTTTCGTACAATCGAGTCCAGCGGCAAATCATTTTCCTGCAAGCCAAAAGGCTCTTCCAGTTCTGCACTTAACGCATCCAAACCTAAAAATAAATATGCAATCAAAGCCACAATTACAGGTGTCCAAATCCCTAAACTGGCCTCTAGGCTAAACGGCAAAATCAGACAAAATGAATACACCGCGCGATGTAAAAGCACCGAATAGGAAAATGGCAATGGCGTGGTCATAATACGGTCACAGCCTGCATGGATATCACCCATCGCTACGGTATGACGTGTAAGCGTGCTGTAGATAATGTCTGTAATCTGACCTTGCTTATAGGCTTTGACTAAATCTTTTTGAATAATTTCAAGTAAATACTGTGGTGCATTGATATTGTCTCGGCATTGCTGCCATTGCTGCTCCGTTAAATCTACACCGTCTTTAAAATGTACAATATCTTGTGATTCATAGCGTAAGCGATCACGTAACAAATTGCAAAACAGCATGATGCGGTACATCAACACGGTTCTTTGCTCATCTTCAAGTACATGACTATCCCGAATCATGTGGCGTGTATTGGCAATCAATGTGCCCCAAAGCTTGCGACCTTCCCACCAACGGTCATAACAGGCAGTATTTCGAAAGCTCAAAAAAATCGACAGAATTACCCCAAAGATAGTAAACCCGATGGCTGGAACTTCGGGCGTATTCAGGTAATGTGCAGCGCTAAGATACACCAAAATCGCCGACAAACTCACGACGACAGCCAACGCAGGCATGACTTTTGGGAGTATCGTGCCATGCCATGCAAATAAAAGTTTAAAGCTATTATTTTTATTTCGAATGATCACTTATTTCCCCTCTGTACTGCCTTAATGAACCATCTCAAGCATGAAAAAAGCCCAACCGAAGTTGAGCTTAATCTTAACCTACTTGATCTTAACCTATTGGGGATTCAAAGATGAATCCCTTTAAAAACTAAGATTTTATTTACCCGGTTTAAAACTGTCTTTCAAATCTAAGATGCGGTTAAACACTGGTTTTTCAGCTGTATGATCAAACTGATCTGCAACAAAGTAACCTTCACGTTCAAATTGGAAACGATCTTCAGGTTTTGCTTCTGCCAATGCAGGCTCAATGACCGCTTGAACTACTTTAAGTGATTCTGGATTTAAGTTTGCAAGGAAGTCATCACCCACTTCAGGGTCTGATTCAGTGAATAAACGGTCGTAGATACGAACTTCCGCAGCAATACCCTTGCTTGCAGAAACCCAATGTACAACACCTTTCACTTTACGGCCTTCAGGGTTTTTACCTAAAGTTTCAGGGTCGATTGAACATTTCAATTCAACCACTTCACCGTTCTCGTCTTTAATCACTTCATCACACTTAATCACATACGCATGACGTAAACGCACTTCACCGCCCGGAATAAGACGTTTAAAGCCTTTAGGTGCAACTTCTTCAAAGTCTTTACGGTCGATGTAAATGTCTTGAGTCAACGGAATGATACGGTCACCCATGTCAACGTTTGGATGACGTGCATGTACCAAATCCATTGCTTCAGGCAAGTTAGTTAAAGTCACTTTGAGTGGATTCAACACTGCCATACCACGCGAAGCAGTATTTTCTAAAGACTGACGGATGCAGTATTCAAGCATTGCAACATCCACGATACTGCCATCGACTTTTGTTACACCGACACGTTTACAGAAGTCACGCAGACCTTCTGGAGTAAAGCCGCGACGGCGCATACCTACAACGGTCGGCATACGCGGGTCATCCCAACCATTCACAAAACCACCTTCAACCAATTTACGTAATTTACGCTTAGAGGTAATGGTGTAATCCACATTTAAGCGGCTTGATTCGTACTGACGTGGTACAGATGGTGATTTAACTTTTTCTACAACCCAGTCATAGAATGGACGGTGATCAACAAACTCAAGTGTACACAGTGAATGCGTAACTCCTTCAATGGCATCTGATAATGGATGCGCATAATCGTACATTGGGTACATTTTCCATTTATCACCAGTTTGGTGATGTTCAGAATGCAAAATACGATACAAAATAGGATCACGCATATGAATGTTAGGTGAAGTCATGTCAATTTTGGCACGTAGTACTGCCTGACCTTCTCCCAACTCACCATTACGCATTTGTTCAAAACGCGCTAAGTTTTCTTCTACGCTAGCATCACGTTGCGGCGAGTTTTTACCCGGCTCAACAAAATTACCGCGGTTTAGTTTGATTTCTTCAGGGCTTTGCAAATCCACATAGGCATCACCTTGTTCAATCAATTGAACTGCCCAAGTGTAAAGCTGATCAAAATAGCTCGATGCATAACGCGGCTCGCCGTTCCACTCAAAACCTAGCCATTTCACGTCATTGGCAATACCATCTACATACTCTTGTTCTTCGGCATCTGGGTTTGTATCGTCGAAACGGAGGTTACATAGACCCGCGAATTCTTGAGCAATACCAAAGTTCAGACAAATGGCTTTTACATGACCAATATGTAGGTAGCCGTTTGGCTCTGGTGGGAAACGTGTTACAACTTGTTCTGTACGACCTGCAGATAAATCATCGGTAATGACTTGACGTACAAAATCTAAGCCTGGCTGTTGTTCCTGCTGCGCAGCTTCGACAGGGGCATTGTTCTTGGTTGTCGGATTGTTAGGCAGGGATGAAACAACATCGTTTGGCTTCATGGTAATAAAATCACTTCTATAAAGATAAAATTAGGATAATTAAAACGCTTTTCTTTATTTTTAACAAAGAAAGTAACGTTTTTACTTGCCTTGTAGTTTACAGTTTGCTTATGCTTCTCACAACCAAAAAACCCATGGCTTTCATGTCCATGTACAGGAGATTACACAATGAGTTTTCCTCAAGTCGAATTAAACACCAATAAAGGTCGTATTGTTCTTGAGCTTAACACTGAAAAAGCACCTAAAACTGCTGAAAACTTCTTACAGTATGTTCGCGATGGTTTCTATGACGGCGTGATTTTCCACCGTGTTATTGATGGTTTCATGATCCAAGGCGGCGGCATGGATGAAAACTTCAAAGAAAAAACAACTCGTGATTCTATTGAAAACGAAGCTGACAACGGTTTAAGCAATGATGTTGGTACGATCGCTATGGCACGTACTCAAGCACCTCATTCTGCTTCAGCTCAATTCTTCATTAACGTTAAAAACAACTCCTTCCTTAACCACACTGGTAAAACAGCGCAAGGTTGGGGCTATGCAGTATTTGGTAAAGTAGTTGAAGGTCTTGACGTTGTTGACGCAATCAAAGGCGTTCGCACTGGTAACCGTGGCTACCACGCAGACGTTCCTCTAGAGAACGTTGTAATTGAATCAGCTAAAATCATTTCTGAGTAATTTTTAAATTCTCCCCAACCCTCCTTTAATAAAGGAGGGAGTTTCAATATGAAATAAATGTCGGAACTCCTCCCTTTTCCAAAGGGAGGCTGGGAGGGATTTTTAGAATAAGGAAAAGATTCGTGACCTATCTGTTTATCGCTGATTTACATTTGTCACCTGAACACCCTCGACTCGTTCGGGGGTTTTTAGCTTTGTTAGAACAATACAAAACTCAAAATACCCAGCTGTATATTTTAGGTGATTGGTTTAATGCTTGGATTGGTGATGACTTTACTGCCCCATGGTTAGACGAAATCATTGCAGCGCTTAAAGATTTTACTGCTTTGGGAAATCAAATTTATTTCCAAGTAGGTAATCGTGACTTTGCATTGGGTCAAAAGTTTTTAGATAAATTTCACGGTCAATTATTACAAGACGTTGATTATCTCCACATTAGCAACTATAAAATTCGCCTCGAACATGGCGATTTACTTTGCACCGATGATGTGTCTTACCAAAAGTTTCGTAAAGTGATTCGTAATCCGTTCCTTTTAGGTTTCTTAAAAAGCTTACCGCTTAGCATTCGACAAAAAATCGCCAATGGTTTCCGCAAAAAAAGTACTGAAACCAAGCAAGTTAAATCCTATGACATTATGGATGTAAATGCCGAAGCTGTAGAAAAGGCTTTAGAGCAAGCCGATCTACTGATTCATGGACATACCCACCGCCCCCAAATACATGATGTGCACGGCAAATCACGTATCGTTTTAGGGGACTGGCGTGCAGAACAAGCTCAAATATTAGAGTTTAATGAAAACCCATCTGTAAGTGATTTAAAATTAAAAATATGGTCTTACTAGTCCATAGCTTTCTAATCGTTAGACTTTAGAAAAACTTACCATCATATCTGATTAATGTACGTATCCAGACCATGCAAACGTAGACTTTTAATTAAGCAAAAAAAAAAACAGCAGATGATCTGCTGTTTTTTGCTTTTAGGCTAAGCGATATAGCTGGTTTGGGCCAGTATAGAAGCTTTTGCCATCTAGATTCAGGTTAAATGTCTCGCCTGTTTCTAATTCAACCATTTGCCCAACATCAACCCAAATTAAACCAGCATTGGTATTTTGTTGACGTTTTAAAGGCACCATTTTTACATTAATTTCGTCGCCATTTACGGCTTTGGCAGTTTGCCAAGTATTTAAAATATTCAAAAGATTTACTCAACATGTGAGCTTTTTGTGACAGAACAAAGAGATTAATCAATCGGGTTTGGAATAATAATTCTGTAGTTACAAAGATATGATTCAAGTCAGAAGCTTGAATACAGATAAATCACAATCAGCTAAATAAAAAAAGATAAGCAGGAACATTACCCGCTTCGAGTTAAGCAGAAGTATACAATATTGCGCTTTGATTAGCAAAAGTAGGACTTATATACGTTATAAATACCTGCTTTTTCAATAGTATTCAAAAATCTGTGTCATTTCAATAAACTGAATCAAACAAGAAATGACACATCATGGCAAGCAACTTTGATTTCAAAGCTGTTTTTAAAAACAATTACAGTCAAGCCCTCCTCACTGGTGAAAACGGTATCTTAACCCCACCCCTCAAACAACTGACAGAAGCAGCTTTAAATGCTGAAATTGAATTTAGAAGCCCCCACTAGCCAATTGTAGGAATAGCTATTCTCGTAAGACTGTAAAATCATCTTACGGTTCATTTGAACTGGAAATACCTCGGGATCGTGCTAACGATTTTGAGCCTCAACTCGTCAAGAAAAATCAAACCTAACTCCATAAATAGATCGACAACAAAGTCATTTCGCTATATGCACTCCGTACGGGCTACCGCAATATTCAGAAACAAATTACCGATATGTATGCACTGGTTCTTTCCACGGGTGGCATTACCAATATTACAGACAAGTTAATCCCTGAATTACATGCTTGGTAACGGCGTCTTCTCGATATTGCCGTATATCCATTTGTGTGGCTCAATACCATTCATTACAAGTATTATTCACCAATTAAAATGTTGTGTTTTTAACAAAAAAGATCAAGAATGAAGGTATTTCTGTCAACAAAGCCGTTTTACCATTTTGGGATTACATGCCGAGGACCATAAAGAACGGCTAGGTCTTTACCTTTCAAAAAGTGAAGGTGCTAATGAATGTTCAGCGTATTCACAGATTTGCAGAATAGTGACAGACATTCTGATCGCCTGCATTGATGGACGTAAAAGCTTCCTGAGGCAATTGCTGCGATATGTCCGCAGACAGAAGTTTATACACTGAAGAATGCGGCCCACATCAAAACAAGCCTCAATTTATCATGATATATCTGGGCTTATTCATGATTCGGGTTATTTAATAGCGAGGTGGTGTCGCACTTCAAGACTTAACCTACTTATATTTAATTAATAAAGATTCTCATTATTAACAATATAACTTCTAGTAAATATAGTAAATTAGTCAGAATTTAAAATATAAATATAAGCGTTTTAGTCGGATTTAAAATATTTAAACACAAGTGTTTTAGTCAAGTATTTAAAATAAAAAATTAGTTTATTTTTTAACTATCAAACACAATAAGTCTTTGTATTTACTATGCTTAATAATATATTTTTATTTTAACTGTTCAACCTATTTGCTTTTTGTATATATTTGTTAATAATATAGTACAAGTTTAAAGAATAGGCTTATCTCCATGAGCTTAAAATTCAAAGATTTAAATCGTCGTGTGGTCAGAGAAATAACCGCAATACTAATAATTAAAGTGATTATTTTAATGATCATTAAGAACATCTGGTTCGACGCCCCTACTATCCCTAAAAACTTTGACAATCAAGTTGCCGAGCATATTGCTGGCAGTCCTTCCCAAATCAAGGAGACACGTTGATGATTTCTGAAAGCGTGGTCGATCTTTCGCGGTTCCAATTTGCAATGACCGCGATGTATCACTTTATTTTTGTTCCACTGACTTTAGGTCTGGCTTTTATTCTTGCCATTATGGAAACCACCTATGTGATTTCTGGCAAAGAAATTTATAAAGACATGACTAAATTCTGGGGAAAACTCTTCGGTATTAACTTCGCTTTAGGTGTTACTACTGGTTTGACCATGGAGTTTCAGTTCGGTACTAACTGGGCGTATTACTCACACTATGTCGGTGATATTTTCGGTGCACCATTAGCCATTGAAGGTCTGATGGCATTCTTCCTTGAATCAACATTTATTGGTTTATTCTTCTTCGGCTGGGATCGCCTATCCAAAGTTCAGCATTTGGCTGTCACTTGGTTAGTTGCTCTAGGCTCGAACATGTCTGCACTATGGATTTTAGTGGCCAATGGTTGGATGCAAAACCCTGTTGGTTCTGCTTTTAACTATGAAACCATGCGTATGGAAATGGTGGACTTCGGTGCGCTGATTTTCAACCCCGTGGCTCAGGTTAAATTCGTGCATACCGTATCTGCAGGTTATGTGACTGGTGCTATTTTCGTACTGGCAATTTCAAGTTACTACTTATTGAAAAAGCGTGACTTGCCATTTGCGCGTCGCTCATTCGCCATCGCTGCTATCTTTGGTTTAGCGTCTACACTTTCGGTGATCTTACTGGGTGATGAATCTGGTTATGAAATTGGTGACGTACAAAAAACTAAACTAGCTGCGATTGAAGCTGAATGGGACACTCACCCAGCTCCAGCGCCATTTACTTTGTTTGGTATTCCAAATAAAGAAACCATGTCTACTGACTACGCGATCAAAATTCCTTATGTCATGGGGATTATTGCAACACGTTCAACTGACAAAGAAGTGATAGGTATTAAAGACCTGATCGTACAACACGAAGCGCGTATTCGTAACGGTATGGTGGCTTACTCACAGTTAGAACAACTTCGTGCAGGCGATACGTCTCCTGAACTTAAAGCAGCATTTGCTGAGTCTCAAAAAGACTTGGGTTATGGTCTGCTTCTGAAAAAATACACAGACAAAGTGGTCGATGCTTCTGATGATCAAATCAAAGCTGCTGCAAAAGACACTATTCCACATGTTCCAAGCTTGTTCTGGGCATTCCGTGCAATGGTTGCTTCTGGTTTCTTAATGCTCCTTCTGTTCGTACTTGCTACCTTTGCTGTCGGTAAACGTAATGCAGAAAACAAACCTTGGTTATTAAAATTTGCTTTGTTTGCTCTACCATTACCTTGGATTGCTGCACAAACAGGTTGGTATGTTGCCGAAGTTGGTCGTCAACCATGGACTATCGGTGAAGTTCTACCTACACATCTTTCAGCTTCTAGCTTAAGTACAGGTGATGTATGGGGTTCTATCCTTGCATTGGCAGCGTTCTACACTGTACTGCTGATCATTGAAATGTACTTAATGATTAAATTCTCACGCCTTGGCCCAAGTTCTCTACATACTGGTAAATACCACTTCGAGAAACTTGAAGCTGCAAAAAAGGCAAATGAGGAGGCTCAAGCATGATCGAATATGAATTACTCAAAATCATTTGGTGGGTTTTAGTCGGTGTCCTACTGATCGGCTTCGCCCTCACCGATGGCTTCGATATGGGCTCAATGGCGATCATGCCATTCGTAGGTAAAAAAGACGAAGAACGTCGTGCGGCAATCAATACGATTGCCCCACACTGGGACGGCAACCAAGTATGGTTTATTACTGCCGGTGGTGCACTGTTTGCAGCATGGCCAATGGTATATGCAACTGCATTCTCAGGCATGTATTGGGCGCTGTTACTGGTACTCTTCGCTCTCTTCTTACGTCCAGTCGGTTTTGATTACCGTTCTAAACTTGAAAATACCAAGTGGCGTAATTCTTGGGATTGGGGTTTAGCAATTGGTGGTGCAGTTCCTGCCCTCGTATTTGGTGTTGCGTTTGGTAATATGTTCCTCGGTGTACCATTCACTATGGACGAAACTGTTCGCTCGACTTATACAGGTAGTTTCTTTGCGCTGCTTAACCCATTCGCTTTAGTTTGCGGTATCGTGAGTTTATCTATGCTTTGCGCACACGGTGGTGCATGGCTCATGCTTCGTACAGACGGCGACCTACGCGCACGCTCTGCAAAAGCAACCCAGCTTATGGGTATCGTATTCTTAGTTTGCTTCTTACTGGCAGGCGCATGGTTATACTTCGGTAATATCCAAGGCTACACATTAGCGCAACCGTTTGACACGAATGGCGTTGCTAACCCATTGGCTAAAGAAGTGATCACCAATGCCAACCCAGGTTGGATGAACAATTATAGTATTTATCCTATTACTATGATTGCGCCAATCATGGCAATTTTAGGTGCTTTGATCATTATCCTTGCCGCAGGTAAAGGTAAAGCCGGTTTCAGCTTCCTTGGTTCAAGCTTGGCAGTCATTGGTGCAATCTTAACTGCTGGTTTTGCATTGTTCCCTTTCCTTATGCCTTCCAGCATCAACCCAACTGTAAGTTTGACTATGTGGGATGCGGTTTCAAGTAAAAATACCCTGACTGTGATGACAGTTGCCGCGTGTATTTTTGTCCCAATTATCCTGTGCTACACAACTTGGTGTTACTACAAGATGTGGGGCGTGGTCACTAACAAACATATTGAAGAGAATTCACACAGCCTATACTAAGGCTGTGTCTAAGGAGAAAAGACGATGTGGTATTTTGCTTGGATTCTCGGTATTTTGATGGCATGTTTTGCAGGTGTACTCAGTGCACTTTACATCGAACATCATCAAGATCTAGATGAGGAATAACAAATGACTGATGCTGCTGTAGAAAAATCACTTGTAGAAAAGAAGCCAAATAAATTTGCAATGGTCATTTCCTGCCTGTTAGCTTTTCCTTTGGCAGCCGTGTTACTTGTACATCCTGCTGCCATGCTGGATGACAATGGTGGATATAGCCATCGAGCGCTGATGTTCATCATGATAGGTATTTCAGGTGGTTTTGTGCATGGTGTGGGTTTTACACCACACCATTGGTTCTGGAAATGGCTTTTTAGCCCCTTCCTCGCTTGGCCACTCATGTTGTGGGGCTACTACACATGGTTCCTACATTAATTAATATCTAAATAAAGCCCTCACTTGAGGGCTTTATTTTTGATTGAAACCACAAAACTGTTTAAAATCAAACAGATAAAAAAATCGATCCTAGTTGCACACTTCAGAGTTTGTATGAGCACTAATAAGTAAATGAAAGGTATTTAGACTATCGAAACTCGACATTAGGATTTAATATCTAGATCAATAGATATATTAGATATAGGATCTAGTCTTATGAAAATAAAAGGTTTTCTTTTAAACCAAAATCCAATTTTTTTTGATCGAAATGCAAATATATTCAAGAACTTTTCAATGCTAAAAATAGAAAAACTTTGGAGTATGTGTAATAGAAATTTTAGTGATCTTACAAACAAAAACTACGCTGAAGTAATTCAATCTGTCTTTTCTAAATATAAAGTGCAAGAACAAACTTACTCATTTGAATCCACTGGAGGAATATTAGAGTTTGATATTTCATGCTCTATGTATGATTGTTTGGCATATAAAGAAACCAATGGATTCTTCGATGAGTGTGATTGTCCGCCGCCAGAATTTTGGATTGCATATATTGACGATAAGTTATTTGCTTATATTCCAAAAGAATACTTAGATATAGCAAATTGTGGTGTTGAAATATCTATGAGCGGAAGCTTGAATTGGGTCCAAACATTAGTAGATTAAATTTTATTTCTTTTATGATGCCTTAACTTTAACTATAGATTAAAGCACCAAATCATCGAATGAAGCTTTTTAATTTATTTGAACATTTCATGACTATTTCAATAGTCAATTTTTCGCAGTTTTATCTAGTCTATTTTAAATCTCAAGCAAAAAAAACCGGATATAAATCCGGCTTGATGTTGTCTATTACAGTTAACGATGCGTATGAATCGACATCACAATCCCCATCCCTGCGAGCATCGCAATTACGGCTGTACCACCATAACTCATCAACGGTAGTGGATCACCTGTTACCGGTAAAATTCCACTGACCATACCCGAGTTTAAAAATACAAAAAAGAAGAAAGTTAATCCTATCGCTCCTGCATAAAGTCGTCCAAAATTATGGAAGCAATTTAGTCCAATAATCAAACAGCGAACAATAATTGCTGTAAACAAACTAAATAAAAGAAATACACCAATAAAGCCAAATTCTTCAGCATAGGTCGACATAATAAAGTCAGTATGATGCTCTGGTAGATAACCCAAGTGCGACTGTGTTCCTTCGGTATAACCCTTACCCATTAACCCGCCTGAACCAATGGCAATTTTAGACTGAATAATATTCCAACCTGCACCAAGCGCGTCAGACTCAGGGTCAAATAACGTCAGTACACGTTTTTTCTGATATTCTTGCAAAAAGAACATCCAGAGTACAGGTGCTGCAATCGCAAAGGCGGTTAAAGCAGCTGCAATTAAACGCCAAGACATACCACTTAAAAATAAAACAAAAATACCCGGAATAATCAAACCGATATTCAAGTCAGGCTGTAAAGCGACCAATGCAAATGGAATCAATAATAAAATTAATGCCCCGACGATTTGTAAAAATTTCGGTGGAAATGGTTTTCGCGCAAAATACCACGCCATCATGAGTGGCATGGCAAATTTCATAAACTCACTCGGCTGCATACTGCCGATACCCGGTAAGCTAATCCAGCGTTTCGCCCCCATCCTTTTTTCACCAATAACCAAAACCAACAACAGTAAAAATATACCGATGGCATATAAGTACGGACTCATAGATTGGTAAACTTTGGGTGGAATTTGTGCGCAGATCAACATCACAATAAAGCCCACACCAAAACTTGTGGCTTGACGCAGCACCATTCCCGAATCTTCCGCGGTCGCACTATAGACAACCATCAGCCCCAATATTGCATTGAGTACCAAGAAGCAAAGTAACCACGGGTCTAAATGAAGTTTAGCCCATCGAGAAGAATCGTGTTTTATACTGCGGCCATCACGTAATGACTGACGTAAAAAACGATACTGTTGAGAAGGGATCATTGCGAAACAGATCTAAAAAGGATGCGGGAATTATAGATTAAAGCGACAGTAAAAATCACTGTCCCTTAAATATTCCTTGAAATAATCATCTATTCACTTGAGACGCTAAAATTAAACGTGCCAATTCCAAGTCATCTGGATAGGTAATTTTAATATTGTCCGAACGACCCTGCACGACATTGACATGCTCACCGACAAATTCTAAAGCACTAGCCTCATCTGTGATGGTCGCACCAGCGGCAAGCGCTTGTTCAATGGCATTTTTAAGCACACCCAATTTGGCAATTTGTGGTGTCTGCGCTTGCCATAAAGTTGAACGATCTACCGTTGTTGATATAAGTGGCGCCGTTTCAACTCGCTTTAAGGTATCGCGTACGGGAATGGCGAGAATCGCACTTTGCTCAGAATTTACTGCCGATTGAACTAAATTTTCTAAACACAACTGTGAGACACATGGTCGTGCTGCATCATGAACAAACACCCAATCATCATCATTGGCAATCGAAGATAGATATTGCAATGCATTGAGTACAGAATGCACACGCTCTGCACCACCTAAACAAAAATGTGCCTTATCTTGATTAGTGAGTGCCAAGGTCTGCGCAACATTATCTTGCTCGCCTATAGCCAATATATAGCCTGTTAAAGGCAATTGGTTGAGACGTGCAACTGTGTGATCAAGCACAGTTAGACCCGCAATGTTTTGATATTGTTTTAGTTCAGTTTTAGAAAATCGACTTCCTGAACCAGCAGCAGGAATAATGGCCCACAATTTAAGGTTCGGGTGGAAGTTCGGCTGGTTCTGACTCATTGGTACGTAGGTCTACTTTTGCGTTTGGATCAATATAAATTGGTTTGTACTGAGTACTGATCGTACTCATCTGCACGAAAGTTTCATGCGGTTTAATTAAACCTAAATCTAGACGAGCATGCTCTTCAATAGCTTCAACGCCATTTTTTAAATCGTATACTTCAGCTGCAAGTACGCGATTTCGTTCTTTTAATTCGTCATTGAGTTCGACTTGTTGTTGTATTTTCTGACTCAGTTGTTGATGTTGATGGTAACCACCTTCACCGAACCAGTATAAATATTGAAACCCTGCGATCAAAAAGATCGCAAGGCCCAACAATGCTTTACTCGCTTTGGAGTCAAATACATTTAACATAGATAGCATGATCTGCTTAGTTCAAACCTTTGAACTCAGCTTTACCGCGATATGCAGCATTAGTCAATTCTTCAATACGAAGTAATTGGTTATATTTCGCTACACGGTCAGAACGGCAAAGTGAACCAGTTTTGATTTGACCCGCTGCTGTACCCACTGCAAGATCCGCAATAGTTGAATCTTCAGTTTCACCAGAACGGTGTGAAATTACTGTAGTGTAACCATTTGCTTTTGCAAGGTAGATTGCATCTAGAGTTTCAGTCAACGTACCGATTTGGTTGTACTTGATTAGGATCGAGTTACCCACTTTTTCGTTGATACCACGTTGAAGAATCTTAGGATTCGTCACGAATAGGTCATCACCAACCAATTGGATTTTGTCGCCAAGGATTGAAGTAAGGTAAGACCAACCTTCCCAATCAGACTCGTCTAAACCATCTTCAATTGAGATGATTGGGTATTGTTTTGCAAAACCAGCAAGGTAGTCAGCAAATTGGTTGCTTGTGAATGCTTTATTGCCTTCACCTGCAAGGATGTATTGACCATCTTTGTAGAATTCTGAAGATGCACAGTCAAGCGCAAGCATAATGTCTGAACCAGCTTTGTAGCCAGTTTTTTCAATTGCTTCAAGAATTACTGTAATTGCTTCTTCGTTAGAACGAAGGTTCGGTGCAAAACCGCCTTCATCACCAACGGCAGTATTTAAACCTTGTTTCTTTAAAACTGATTTCAAAGAATGGAAAATTTCAGCGCCAGCGCGTAAAGCTTCAGAGAATGAAGTGAAGCCAACTGGCTCAATCATAAATTCTTGAATGTCTACGTTGTTGTCTGCATGTGAACCACCATTTAGGATGTTCATCATTGGAACAGGCATAGTCAAAATGCTGTTATTACGAAGGTCTGCGATGTATTGGAAAAGTGGGATTTTCTTTTCATCAGCAGCAGCGCGTGCAGCAGCTAAAGAAACCGCTAAAGTTGCGTTCGCACCTAATTTTTCTTTGTTTTCAGTACCGTCAAGCGCGATCATTGTGTTATCAATGTCTTTTTGTTCGAATACTGATTTACCCAACAATGCATCACGAATTACTGTGTTAACGTTGTTAACCGCAGTTTTAACGCCTTTACCTAAGTAACGAGCTTTGTCGCCGTCACGAAGTTCTAAAGCTTCACGAGAACCAGTTGAAGCACCAGATGGTGCACATGCACGGCCTACAACGCCAGAGGCTAAGATTACGTCTGCTTCGATGGTAGGGTTACCACGAGAGTCCAAAATTTCACGTGCACGAATGTCAACGATTTGGCTCATGAACAATTCCTCAGTTGATTAATAAAAATGATGCGTCAAAAGTGACGCATCAATGTGTATCGAATTAGTGTGTGTCTAACTTTGCGAAACCTTTAACTAAGGTATCGAGCTCTTTTAACTGTGCCAAGAAAGGTTCCAACTGTGACATGCGTAGCGCACATGGACCGTCACATTTGGCATTTTCTGGATCTGGATGAGCTTCTAAGAACAAACCTGCTAAACCAGTCGCCATACCTGCACGTGCCAGTGTCGTGATTTGCGCACGACGACCACCTGCAGAATCCGCACGACCACCCGGCGTTTGAAGCGCATGCGTAACATCAAAGAACACAGGGACATTCATTTCTTTCATGATGTCAAAGCCCAACATGTCTACAACTAAATTGTTGTAACCAAATGCTGAACCACGTTCACAAAGAATCAGTTTGTCATTCCCTGCTTCCAAACACTTATGCAAAATATGACGCATTTCGTGTGGTGCGAGGAACTGTGCTTTTTTAATGTTGATGATGGCATCAGTTTTCGCCATCGCTTCAACAAGGTCAGTTTGACGGCTTAAAAATGCAGGAAGTTGGATAATATCCGCAACTTCAGCAACAGGCGCAGCTTGATATGGTTCATGTACGTCAGTAATAATCGGCACATTAAAGTGTTTCTTTATGTCAGCTAACCACTCGATTCCTTTTTCCAGGCCTGGGCCACGGAAAGAGTTCAAGCTTGAACGATTGGCTTTATCAAAACTTGCTTTAAACACATACGGAATATCCAAGCGTTTGCAGATATCCACATAGGTTTCAGCAATTTCAAAAGCAAGGTCTTTTGACTCAAGTACGTTCATGCCGCCGAATAGTACAAATGGCAAATGATTTGCCATTTGTATATCGCCTAAACGTACAATTTCCTGTGGTTTTAATTGTGACATTTAAACTCTTCCTGGTTTAGTCAAAAACACATTATTTCGCTTTTTGGTACTGCTTTTTAGCAGCATCAATAAAGCCTGCGAATAATGGGTGTCCATCACGTGGTGAACTTGTAAATTCCGGATGGAATTGTACAGCAATAAACCAAGGATGTTCAGGAATTTCAACAGTTTCAACAAGACGTTGCACTGGAGAATAACCTGAAATTTTCATGCCTTTTTCTTCAAGCACTGGGATATAACGGTTGTTCATTTCATAACGGTGACGGTGACGTTCAACGATCTCTTCAGAACCGTAAACTTGTGCAGTTTTTGTTCCCGCAACCAATTCAGATTTTTGAGCACCCAGACGCATTGTGCCGCCTAAGTCAGAATCTGCATTACGTTGTTGAACTTCGCCGCGCTCATCTAACCATTCAGTGATTAGACCAATCAATGGTGATTTTGTAGAACGGTTAAATTCAGTTGAAGTTGCATCGCTAATACCCGCAACGTTGCGCGCATATTCGATCACAGCCAACTGCATACCTAAACAGATGCCGAGGAACGGTACACCGTTTTCACGTGCAAAACGAATCGCTTTCATTTTGCCTTCTGTACCACGTTCACCAAAACCACCTGGAACTAAGATTGCATCCGCGTCTTTTAATACGTCGTTTACATCTTGGCTTTCAAGTTCTTCTGCATTGACGTAATCGATTTGAACTTTCACACGGTTTTGAATACCCGCATGTAAAAGTGCTTCGTTTACAGATTTGTATGCATCTGGAAGTTCAACGTATTTACCAACCATCGCTACACGAACTGTGTATTCAGGGTTCAATAATGCATCTACAACGTTATCCCAGTCTGTAAGATCAGCTTCTGGAAGATCGTTATAACCAAAACGTTCACAGATTAAATCATCAACGTTTTGTTCATAGAAAGTACGTGGAATTTGGTAAATTGAACGCGCATCTTTACATACCACAACTGCGCGTGCTTCAACGTTCGTAAATAACGCAATTTTACGTGTAGTGTCAGCATCAACATCATGTTCTGTACGGCAGATCAGGATGTCTGGTTGAATACCAATCGACAAAAGCTCTTTTACAGAGTGTTGAGTTGGTTTAGTTTTTAATTCAGCAGCTGACTTAATATATGGGAGTAAAGTTAAGTGCATTAACATTGTGCGCTTATGACCTAGTTCGACCATAAGTTGACGTACAGATTCCATGAATGGGAGAGATTCAATGTCACCTACTGTACCGCCGATCTCAACGATCGCAACGTCATAGCCTTCACCTGCGCGAAGAACACGTTCTTTAATATTGTCAGTAATATGTGGAATAACTTGAACTGTACCACCGAGGTAGTCACCACGACGTTCTTTATTCAAGACATCTTGGTACACTCGTCCTGAAGTAAAGTTGTTCAGTTTGGTCATTTTCGCACGACGCAAGAAACGTTCGTAATAACCCAAGTCTAAGTCAGTTTCAGCACCATCCTCTGTGACAAAAACTTCACCGTGTTGGAATGGACTCATAGTCCCTGGATCGACATTAATGTATGGATCCATTTTTACCATGGTTACTTTTAAACCACGGGCTTCTAAAAGCGCAGCCACTGATGCAGCTGAAATACCTTTACCTAGTGATGATACAACACCACCAGTAACGAAAATAAAATGGGTCATTAAGTTTCTCGTACAATGGAGCCTAAATTGGCCTACAATGTTGTGCGATTTTACTTTACTCTGTACCAAGAAAGCAAAGTCATTCCGCATCAATTCATAGAACAATTAACAATTGGCTATTGTAACAGCAATTATCATAAAAATTTAGAGTAAGTTCTTATCATTTCTATATTCTTATTTGCTGTTATAATGCTTTTATCCAATCCACACTTTTTTGTTTTGTGTAATTATGAATAAGAAACTTTTAATCTGCGGTGCAATCGCAACAGGTCTACTTCTTACAGCATGTGTAAAAAAAGAAGCACCAAAAGAAGAAGAACAGGAACAGGTTGAAGTTGCAGCATCTGAACCAACAGCATCTGTACCCACACAATTAGAACCAGTTGAAGAACAACCAGTTGTTGAAGAAACGACTCAACAGCAAGTCGAAGTGATTCGTGAAGAAACACCGAATACTACAACTGAAATTCGTCGTGAACCTACTACTCCTGCAGAAGCTCCAGCTCCAAAAGCAGAAGCACCTAAAGCTGCAGAAAAACCTGCACAAGCTGCTCAACCTAAACAAAACTCAGGTTCTGCACAGTCTGAAGATGACGCCGTAGCTGCTGCCATTGCTGCTGCAACACCAGCTTTAGAGAACTAAGATCGAAGTTTTATCAAACAAATGATCAAAAAAACCCGGCAATTGTCGGGTTTTTTATTGTTTCTATGTAAATAAAAATCTGCACCCAACGATGCACAGTTTTTCTCACAACTATTCTTGTAATTTTTCAGCTAAATATTCAATAAATAAACGAACACGTTTGGGTAAATGCTCTTGTTGATAATAGACAGCATGAATAAGCTGTTCATGTGGCTCAATTTGATCGTCTAAAAGTCGTATCAATCGCCCTTCTGCAATATCTTTTTCTAACATAAAAATCGAAAGACAAGCGATGCCCATCCCATGAATCGCAAGCTCCCGTAGTGTTTCACCATTTGATGCCTTGATGTTGGGTCGGATCGTCAGGGGTTTCCCTGCGACTTGGATCGGCCAAGTATTCATATGGGTAATTTGACTAAATCCAAGTAAAGCATGTGCGGTTAGCTCTTCAGCATTTTGCGGACGTCCATGCTGCTTAAGATATTCAGGACTCGCCACCAAACACAGTCGACTCTTGTAGATAAGTTTTGCATGCAAACTGGAGTCGCTTAATTTTCCAAAGCGAATTGCGACATCTGCTTTATGCTCTAATAAGTCAATCACTTGATCATGATTCACCAATTCAATCTGTATATGCGGATAACGTGCATTAAATTCTGGTATCAAGGGAACGATCATATGCAGAATAAACGAAATCGCAGAATCGACCCGCACCAACCCCGAAGTATCTGCATCTAATTTCAGCAGAGAATCTTCCGCTTCCTCAAATCATTCAATATCCGCCGTGTTTTAGCTAAAAATAATTGCCCCTCTTGCGTCAGCTTAATTTTGCGGGTTGTTCGTTCCAACAGGGTTACATTTAATTTAGATTCCAGACGCTGTAATGCACGGCTGACA
This sequence comes from Acinetobacter sp. YH12063, assembly GCF_013419715.1. Lineage (NCBI taxonomy): Bacteria > Pseudomonadati > Pseudomonadota > Gammaproteobacteria > Moraxellales > Moraxellaceae > Acinetobacter > Acinetobacter sp. YH12063. Next base: position 128,868 of record NZ_VOZO01000007.1, read on the forward strand.
CCAGATGCTGTTTGATCCAGTCTTTCTGCTGCTTTGATAATAGAGCCGCTATCTACAATAACAGTAAAAGCCTGAAGCTCCTCAATGGTCGATTTCATTGCATATTCGAATTCGTGATTTTTAATCAATAATATATTCCAAACTCATGCATTTTTCTTCAATAAAATTAGCAGCACAATAGCATCAACTCAAAAAAAGAGAATTCCTGATGATTGTTCCTCAATTTGGTGTCGGCACCTTCCGTTTGACAGGTGACACTGTCATTCATTCTGTTAAAACTGCCTTAGAAGTTGGATATCGTGCTGTAGACACCGCACAAATCTACGGTAATGAAGCAGAAGTAGGCCAAGCAATCGATGAAAGTCAGGTCAATCGAGCTGATATTTTCTTAACCACGAAAATTTGGACTGAAAATTATGCTGCCGACAAATTGATACCCAGTCTAAAAGACAGCTTAATTAAATTAAGGACGGATGCAGTTAACCTCACACTTATTCATTGGCCTGCACCTGCACTTGGAGTCAATATTCCAGAATTAATGGGACATTTACTTGAGGCAAAAAAACAAGGTTTGACTGAATATATTGGTGTATCTAATTTTAATATTGAGCTTACTCAACAAGCTATTGACAGTATAGGTGCTGAGCAGATTGCAACCAATCAAATTGAACTGAGTCCTTATCTTCAAAATGAACGACTTGCGACTTACTTAAAACAGCAAAATATTGATGTCACTTCTTATATGACCTTGGCTTATGGCAAAGTGCTAAATGACCCAATACTTTCTGATATTGCAGCACAACACCAAGCTTCAATTGCACAAGTGACACTCGCTTGGGCGCTGCAAAAGGGTTATGCCGTAATTCCATCTTCAACCCAACGTGAACATTTAATCAGTAATTTAAAAGCTCAAGAGATTCATTTAACACCAGAACAGATGCAGGCCATTGTCACACTAGACAGAAATGCGCGTGAAGTGAACCCACCTGAACTTGCTCCAGTGTGGGATATTTAATATGAAATTCAATTTTCCATTAATTGCATTAGCCGTAGGTGCTTTTGCAATTGGCACAACAGAATTTTCACCGATGGGTTTTTTGCCTGAAATCGCAGCAGATTTATCGGTATCTATTCCTCAAGCGGGCTTACTGATTAGTGCCTATGCCGTTGGCGTCATGATTGGTGCCCCACTAATGACCTTATGGTTAGCACGTTTTCCAAAACGTACTGCCCTTATTTTATTGATGGCAATCTTTACCATCGGTAATATTTTGGCAACGATTGCACCCAATTATCTCGGTTTAATGGCTGCGCGTTTAGTGACGAGTTTGAACCACGGCGCCTTTTTTGGCTTAGGCTCTGTCGTCGCAGCAAGTGTTGTTCCAAAAGATAAACAAGCCAGTGCTGTAGCCATGATGTTTATGGGGTTAACCATTGCGAATATTGGCGGTGTTCCGCTCGCAACGTGGGTAGGGCAAAATATCGGTTGGCGTATGTCTTTTGCGGCCATTACCTTACTGGGCATCATCACCATGTTGGCATTATGGAAAGCACTACCTCATCAGCAACAGACCGAAAAACCTGATGTACGAGCAGAGTTAAAAGTATTAACACGCATGCCTGTTGTTTTAGTACTGCTCACCACGGTAATGAGTGCTGGAGCTATGTTCGCGCTCTATACCTATATCGCACCAAGTTTAAAAGTCTTTACTCATGCAAGCCCTGAACTTATCACTTTCATGTTGGTTTTAATCGGGATCGGATTTTCAATTGGTAACCATTTCGGTGGTAAGTTTGCCGATCAATCCTTAGATAAGACCTTGATTGGCTTTTTAATCTTACTGATGCTGATGATGCTGTTATTTCCAATTTTAGCAACCACCACCATTGGCGCAGCGATTGCATTAATCATCTGGGGAGCAGCAGCCTTTGCCGTCGTACCACCTTTACAAATGCGTGTTATGACAGTCGCTCACGATGCACCAGGCCTCGCTTCTTCAGTGAATATTGGTGCATTTAATCTTGGAAATGCTTTGGGCGCTGTTGCAGGTGCCGCAGTGCTAAATCTCAACCTAAGCTATGCTGCAGTATCTTATACAGGAGCGACATTGAGTGCTATAGCGTTGATTTTAGTATTGATACAGATGAAGCTTAAACCTCAAACAACTGCATGTTGCGCACAAGCCGAGTAACACACACTTAAAATAGCCTATCCAAAGTAGGCTATTTTTTAGTTCGCATATAACTTTAAAAAATCTGCCATCAATTTGGTTGCCCATGAATGGGTATCAACAAGACCTTCATAATAACCACAGTGACTGCCTTTTTTGGTGGTCACCACCACCACATTCGGCAAAGAACGAATTAATTCTTTATAGGGCTCAAAGTTTTGAATATGGCAAACAGGATCATCCTCGGCATTTAAAATCATCAAAGGAATTTTAAGATTTTCAAATACATAAATTGGGTTGGTAGATTTGGCATAACTTTCATAATCTGCAAAACCAGCCATTTGAAAATATGTACGTTCAAACTGCGCCAGATTTTTACTTTTTAGGACTTCTATTAAAGATGGTGTTGTTGACCATGTTGCAGAATAAGGTTCTACAAACTTCTGAAAGAGCTTTTTCGTCATCATTTTACTGTAAAAAGGATGGACATTTTTAAAGCCAAGCTCTGTGTCATAGCCCGGACATAACGCAAAAGCCGCTTTAAATGGTGTTTCCTCCCCTTGTTCGCCTAAATAGCGGACCAATAACCCCGTTCCTGCAGATGAACCGACGCCATACAAACTCGATGCGGGAAATTTCTGCTGAATAAAGGCAATCTGTTCACGTAGGTCATCGGTTGAACCAAATAAATTTATTTTGGCAACAGGCATAGGTAAATTGGCATGACCGCGTCTTAAACATAGCGCAATGCGCCAACCTGTATATAGATGAAGATCCCTCACCACTTCTCGCATACTTTCAGGCGTTCCCGTAATCGTATGCATGAGCACCACAGTTGGCACATCCGCAGGTAAATCTAAGCCCAACCATGCAATGGCTGTGATTCCACCATCAGCCATGGTTAGCTGCTCTATGGCATCATATTTAAGCTTCACTTGACGCTTTTTAATGACATCAAAATACAGTAAATGTGCATGGGTATTCGACAGCCAAGGCGTAGGACGATATTTTTCATGTAGTTGCTTTAACTTCGGCAGCACATGTTGCATTTGCCCTTCAGGATGATAATAAAGCTGTGGTATTTCCGCACCGATGGCATGATCTACAAAATTTAAAAGAGCCAGACGCCCTTTATGCATCACATTATTCATTGACCTTACCTTCACCTCGCTTCGCACTACAGCAAATCATTTCAATCTTTTCACTTTGACCAACAAGGCCCATTAAACAAACGTATCTACAAAACCATATCTCACTAGCAATATTTGTTTACTTAAACCTCATAAGCAAAAAGCATGACAATATCCATCATGCTTTTTTATCATTCTGTGATGAGCATTTAAAATCAGCAGATTTAAGGCTGATATTGCATAATGCGCTCACCCATTTTCGCCGCCAATGCTTCCAAGCCACTTTTTGGACGAAGCATGACTTCAAAATCAATCATCTGACCTTGTTCATTAAACTGAATCATGTCGATCCCTTTTAACTTTTTCTCGCCAACATTGGCAGAAAACTCAAGTACAACATTGAGGCCATCCTCACTATAAAACTCACGGTGGTAAGTAAAATTTTCAAAAATTTGAATCACATTGGTCAAAATAAAAGTTACTACAGGCTTACCTGGATATGGGTTAAACGCGACAGGTGAACGAAACACCACATCCTCTGCCAAGAGTTCATTTAAAATATTCATATCCCGTGTGTCGAGCATTTCGTGCCAACGTGCAACAGATTTTTTTGTTGTTTCAATAGTCATGTTTATGTCCTTTTTTTTTGATGAATCATTTCCCTTTCCTCAAACTCCTCTCCCAAATGGAGAGGAAGCACGACAACTGCATATTAAATTGAATGAAGTTGTCGTGGTTTAGTATGAGGCTGATTAAATCACCGCAGCCAAATCTGCACCTTGACGAATGGCACGTTTAGCATCTAACTCACCTGCTTCTTTCGCACCACCAATCAAATGCACATTTTTCCCATCTGCTTGTAGCTGTTCATACATCGCGGTATAGGATTCCTGACCTGCACAAATCACCACATGATCAACATCTAAAATACGTGGTTGACCATCAACGGTAATATGCAAACCTTGATCATCAATTTTGTCGTAGCTTGCACCCGCAATCATTTTCACATCGCGGTGTTTCAAACCTGTACGGTGAATCCACCCCGTGGTTTTACCTAAGCCAGCACCAACCGATTTAGCCTTACGTTGCAATAAATACACTTCACGCGGCGATTCTTCGACGTCTGGATGTTTCAAGCCACCGACTTGCGCATAAGTGGTATCAATTCCCCATTCATCATAAAATTTCTCAGGATTGAGGCTACCGCTCTCACCTTCATGCGTTAAATATTCAGCCGTATCGAAACCAATACCGCCTGCACCAATGATTGCTACACGTTTGCCAACAGGGTGACGTTCACGTAAAACCTGTAAATAGCTCAATACTTTTGGATGATCAATACCATCTATATCTAACTGACGCGGTGTTACACCCGTCGCCACCACGATGTCATCAAAATCAGACTGAGCTAATTCTTCATAGGTTGCCGTATGGTTCAGTACCAATTTAATCTGAGGCAATAGTTCTATTTTGCGTTTGAAATAACGCAGCGTTTCATAAAACTCTTCTTTACCAGGAATCGTTTTCGCAATATTAAACTGCCCACCAATTTGGCTTGAAGCTTCAAAAACCGTTACATTGTGACCACGTTCTGCTGCATAAGTTGCAAAGCTTAAACCCGCAGGTCCCGCACCAATCACAGCGATATTTTTCACCTGTGCAGATTCTTTAAATATCAGCTCAGTTTCATAGCAGGCTTGAGGGTTAACCAAACATGTTGCAATTTTCATCGAGAAAATATGATCTAAGCAGGCTTGATTACAACCAATACAGGTATTAATTTCATCACTACGACCTTGTTCTGCTTTTTCTACAAAACGTGGGTCAGCCAGCATTGGACGTGCCATGGACACCATATCTGCATCACCTGATGCAAGAACATGTTCAGCCATTTCAGGAGTGTTAATACGGTTTGAGGTGATTAAAGGAACATTCACAAGACCTTTTAATTTCTTGGTCACCCATGTAAATGCAGCACGCGGCACTTTGGTTGCAATGGTCGGAATACGCGCTTCATGCCAACCAATACCGGTATTAATAATAGTTGCACCGGCTTTTTCAATGGCTTTTGCAAGTTGCACAACTTCTTCGAAAGTCGAACCACCTTCAACCAGATCCAGCATAGAAAGACGGTAAATAATAATAAAATTTTCACCAACTATTTCACGCGTACGACGCACGATCTCGATTGGAAAACGAATCCGGTTTTCATAACTGCCACCCCATTCATCATCACGGTGGTTGGTACGTGCAGCAATAAACTCATTAATTAAATAACCTTCTGACCCCATGACCTCTACACCATCATAACCCGCTGTCTGTGCTAACTGAGCACATTTGGCAAAATCATTGATTGTGCGTTCGACGTCTGCTGTGCTTAAAGCTTGCGGTTTTACTGGGTTAATTGGTGCTTGAATAGATGAAGGTGCAACATTATTGGCCTGATACGAGTAACGACCTGTATGCAAAATCTGCATCGCAATTTTACCGCCAGCATCATGTACCGCCTGCGTAATCACTTTATGTTTTTCTGCTTCTTCTAAAGAGTCTAATTTTGAACCACCAGCAAATGTCACACCATCATCATTGGGAGAAATACCACCGGTTACAATCAGACCTACACCACCTTTCGCACGTTCTGCATAAAAAGCAGCCATGCGTTCATAGCCACCCGGTGCTTCTTCAAGGCCGATATGCATAGAACCCATCAATACACGGTTCTTTAGCGTTGTAAAACCTAAATCTAGTGGTGCCAATAAATTTGGATAATTTGACATTTTTTCTCCTTAGCGTGCTGAAAAGCTGGCTATTTTTATCTTCGCTTGTATACGAGCTTTCTCTTTCCATCTACGCATACAAGATTTTTGCAACTTGTTGCACTAATTTATATGCGAGATTTGATTTTTATGCAACATGTTGCATAATAAAAAGTACAAAACTATTTTGACTGAGCCATATATGTCTTTAGCCCATGTTTTACTCACGAGCTTACTTGAAAAACCGAGTACAGGAATTGACCTTGCACGCCGTTTTGACCGCTCTATGGGCTTTTTTTGGAATGCAACACATCAGCAAATCTACCGTGAACTCAGTGGCATGCAGCAAAAAGGCTGGATCAGCACTATTGAAGATGAGCACAGCACAACCCGTAAAAAAACCTACCGAGTTGAACAGCTTGGACGTGTTGAATTAGCCAATTGGATGGTTGAGCAAAGCCCTCCAGCTCAATTACGTGAAGAGTTGATGGTTCGTTTACGTGCTGAAGCTCAACTGGGCACAAACGGCGTATTACCCGAATTAGAACGTCATCTTGAAATTCACAAAGAAAAACTAAAAGTGTACCAGTCTATTTTTGCAAAAGACTTTGCACATGCGCATGATGAAGACCGTACCTTGTACATTCATAAAATGATTTTACAGCTTGGGATTGATTTGGAAATCGGTTGGATCAAATGGCTCGAAACTATCATTCCACAGTTGCATAAATTTAATCACTAAAACAAAAAATAAATAGGAAGCTGCATGCCACACTATACAATGCCCGATCAGCAACAACTGTATGTTCGTGAATATGGTCAAGGAGAACCCATTCTGGTTTTATCTGGACTGGGCATGCAAAGTTGGCAATGGCACCCTTTTCTATATCAACACCGAAAACACTTTAAATTTATCATTCCAGACTGGCGTGGATTTGGCGGCTCTAAACTTTGTCAAATTCCCAATATGGACACCATTTCAAGCCATTGGCGAGATATTGACAGCTTAGTTTCCCAACTTGGTTACGATAAAATCACGGTGATTGCTTACTCCATCGGGGCAACGACCACCATGCACGGTTTAAAATACGGTCAGTTTGCTGAAAAAATTAAACGTTATTTGCACATCGATCAAACGCCTAAAATTCGAGTAGATGCAGATTGGCAATATGGTTTATATGGCAAACGCCACACTGAGTTTTTGAGTATTTTAGAAGACATCTCGAAGGTACTTGCAACCAACCTCTCCGTGCCATTTGCACAGCAGATGAATAAACATGACCGTCAAGGTCTGGTCGACGCTTGGTTAAGGTTCATAGACTTACAAAATAGCAATCCTTATACATTATCCGCTTTTCGTTTTGCATACCAACAACCAACTTTACAGAAGCTGATGTTACCATCACAAAGTGTGGCCTATTTATATTGGTATATTCAAAATTATTTAAACCATACTGAAGATTATCGTGAAGCCATTGCAGCACTCACCGCGCCAACAACTTTTTTCACAGGGGCAAAATCGATCCTCTATCCTGCTCAAGGTCAAAAAATTATTGCTGACAGCCTAGCCAATGCAGAGCAGATTATTTTTAAAAAATCGGGACACACGCCATTGCTCAGTGAACCGGTCAAATTCAGCCGTGAAATCACCAAGTTCTTAAAACAAGCGCTCTAATAAGACTGAATAAAAAAATAGGCTCAATACTTTCAAGAATGAGCCTATGTTTTATGCAGAAAGGTGTTACTTAAACGTTTGCTTCAAAATTGAATTTCAAATTTAACGTTATTATTACTTTTTAAAATAAGCACTAGAAAACCCGACGATCGTATTCAATTGCTTCCAAATCATATACTTGGTAAACACAGTCAAATAAAGGACGTGCCAATTCCCCTTCATCATCATTCCGCACAATCAAATAAATTTGGCTAATGGCGGCACTGTCCGATAATTTCACATAATTCACATGCCTAAACTGCATAATTTGGACAGATTCAGGAACAATACAAATGCCTTCGCCCGCAGCGACCATACCCAGTGATTGCTGCAAATCTGCTTGAGTATTGAAGCGTTTCGGCTCCATCCCATATTCTAAAAATAAAGACTTGATCAGCGTTGCATAACTTTGACCATCCGTTGCAGGATAAATAAAAATCTGCTCATCTTTGAGATTATTTAATGCAATCTGCTGCTGTGAAGATAAAGGATGGCTTGAATGCACCGCAACAATCAGAGGCTCTTCACGCAATAGCACACGTTTAACCGCCTGATCCGACACACGAACTCGACTAAAACATGCATCAACCCGACCTTCTTTTAATGCCTGAATCTGATCAACTGCACTCAGTTCAATTAAATTTACATTTAAGTGTGGATATTGCTGGCGGAACAAATAAACGATTCGAGGTAATAAACCACAGAGTAAGGAACCGCCATACCCAATATTAATGGTACGTTCAGTAGCACTGGCCCGCTGCGTAATGAGCTTAATTTCTTCTGCATTGGAAAGTAATTTCACGGCTTGCTGATAAAAGAAACGGCCAATGGTGGTGGTTCTTAAAGGACGGCTGCCACGCTCAAAAAGCTGTGCCCCCAACTCTTCTTCTAAATTTTGAATTTGACGACTTAAAGGAGGTTGAGCAATAAATAGCTTTTCAGCAGCCTTCGTAAAACTCTGTTCTTCTACAACGGCGACAAAGTAACGTAAATGTCTTAATTCCATGACATTGTCCTTTAATGTCGAATTTCTTTCATAATGGTCTTTTATTTGAATATATCAGGACGACACTCAAATCACATCCTTCAAATTCGGTTATTTAAAAGATATATACACCACATTTATTGTTTGGTCATGCTAATGTGAAACGATTACAAGGTTAACCCGACTTTAGTCTTGGCAATTTTGCTCAACTTTCTCACATGAAAAACTACAAAACGTGATTGACTTCATGAAACAATTCAAGTTAATTAGCTAAATCGTTGCAAATATGGAATAAGAACAGTGCTGAGTGATCTAGATGATTTTTATTGTTTTGCCCAAGTGGTCGAACATGGTGGTTTTAGTGCAGCCGAACGTGCAACAGATATTCCAAAATCAAAACTGAGTCGTCGAGTCTATAACTTAGAAGAACGTTTAGGTGTCCGCCTGATTCAACGTAGCTCACGACATTTTGCTGTTACAGATATTGGTATGAATATCTATCGCCATGCACAAGTCATGATGAATGCCGCTCAAGCCGCACACGATTTGGTTGATCATCTCAGCACACAGCCGCGCGGCTTAATTAAAGTCAGCTTGCCTGTTTCCATCGCGCAAAATGAAATGACCAAAATTTTGCCTGAATTTTTAAAGCAATATCCAGAAATTAAAGTGCAAATGATGGTGACCAATCGCCGCGTAGATATCATTAATGAAGGCTTCGACCTTGCGCTGCGTGTCCGTTCAAATTTAGACGATGACCCCAATTTAGTCATTCGTAAATTTGAAACAATTGAGCAGCACTTATTTGCCAGCCAGGCGTATCTAAATAAATTTGGTGAACTCAAACAGCCCGAAGATTTATCACAGCATCAAATATTAAGTATGGCGGATGAGCATCTCGATCAACATATTATTGTGACCGATGCACAGCATCATCAGAAAAAAATCAAAGTTAACCCAACCGTGATGGGCTCTGACCTGTCTATGTTAGCTGCACTGGCCTGCCAAGATTGTGGCGTGGCGTTATTACCCGACAGTATTGTGTCCGATCACGTGAAATCAGGTGCTTTGGTTCGTGTACTACCTGAATGGAAAGCTGCACATGGTATTTTCCATGCAGTTTATCCATCTCGTCGTGGCTTACTACCTGCTGTACGTGTATTCATTGATTACTTAGTTGAAAAACTCAGCCAACATGAACACGCTAAATTTTAAGCAAAAAAAAAGCTTACCCATGTGATGGGTAAGCGAAAACTTAAAAACTAAGTAAAATCAGAAACTACAGCAGAATCTGTAATCATATTATATAAATAAAATACATCTTTATTAAATCGTTAATAGCTCTAACTGATTTTCAGAGTTATAAGCAAAACCTTATAAATTAAGCTATAGAGAAAACCTCTTAGTCTTAAAACCTATAACGCTCATACACACTACAACTTATTAGACTAAAGTCAAAAAATATACAACTGTATAATTCTATTTAACTTCAATCATTTGAACACAGCAGATATGGCATTAACAACACTACAGAGCTTAGATCGCGGGATATTCGCCTGTACCCTCTGGCCATGGAGATAACAACTCAAAACCAGTATCGGTTACAACAACCATATGTTCCCACTGTGCCGATAAAGAACGGTCTGCGGTAATTACTGTCCAACCGTCTTTTAACTCTTTAGTACGCGCTTTACCGCTGTTGATCATCGGTTCAATGGTAAAGACCATGCCTTTTTTCAGAATGACACCTTGACCCGGTTGACCATAGTGTAAAACGCTTGGTTGCTCATGATAAACTTTACCAATCCCGTGACCACAGTATTCACGTACAATGCTGTAGCCTTCACGATGAGCAACTTGTTGAATGGCATAGCCGACATCACCCAAAGTTGCCCCCGGTTTAACTGCATGAATCCCTGCAACCATGGCTTCGTAGGTAGTTTCCACTAACTTTTTAGCCGCAGGCGAAACCTCACCCACATAGTACATACGACTGGTATCACCAAAATAACCATCTTTAATGATGGCAACATCAATATTGATAATGTCACCATCTTTCAATACAGTTTCTTTCGAAGGAATACCATGACAAACCACTTCATTCGGTGAAATACAGGTGGTTTTGGTATAGCCATAGTAGCCAACGTTGGCAGGAATCACTTTAAGTGTGTTGACGATAAAATCATTACAGATATCGTCTAGATATTCAGTGGTCACGCCCGGCTTGACATACTCCCCGATCATCTCTAAAACCTGAGCAGCTAAACGACCTGAAATGCGTAATTTTTCAATATCTTGCTCGGTTTTAATCGTGATTTTGGAAGCTTTCATCTGAATATCCTCAAATTTGAATACACCGAATTATAGACCTTTTAGATTTTTTTTGTTTTATTCAGCCAATATTTCTGCATTTATTCGGCTTATAGCATCCTATTTAGTGCTGAAAATTAGAACAATTGATTTATATCTGATAAATCTTAATAGCTAAACATATTCCTATAAAAAATTTATATACAATAAATTTCTTTTATTTATCATAAATATAAATAAAACATTATTTTATCTGCCAATATATTCATGATTCGTATTATAAAAACTATCTATACGATTTATAAATTTTGCTCCAAAAACGAGCTTAATTGCACTAAAATTGCCTTTTTTCACAGTTCATCTCCCCTTTATGACAAGTCTTCGTACACGGGATATTGTTGCCTTAGGTTTTATGACCTTTGCACTGTTTATTGGTGCAGGTAACATTATTTTCCCACCAATTGTCGCACAGCAAGCGGGTGAACATGTTTGGTTAGCTGCATTTGGTTTCTTAATCACCGCAGTTGGTCTACCTGTCATCACGATTATTGCTTTGTCGCGTGTTGAGGGTTCTATTCAAGTTTTAAGTTCACCTTTGGGTAAAGCAGCCAGCATTATCCTTACTGTCGCGTGTTACTTAGCTGTTGGACCTTTATTTGCAACACCTCGTACAGCTACCGTTTCATATGAAATTGGTTTCTCTTCTTATTTTGGTAACGGCGCAAACAGTCTGCTAATTTATAGCGTGATTTATTTTGCATTGGTGACCATTGTTTCACTTTATCCAAACAAAATTTTGGATACTGTGGGTTATTTCCTTTCACCGCTCAAGATCTTAGGTCTCATTGTACTGGGTATCTCTGCGTTCTTTATCCCTGCTGGTGTAATTCCGCCTGCAATTGGTAACTACGTGGCTGCACCAGTTTCTGAAGGTGTGGTCAATGGTTATTTAACCATGGATACTTTAGGTGCTTTAGTTTTTGGTATCGTGATCGTAAAAGCCATTACTTCACGCGGTGTAACGGATAGTAAGCTCGTCACCAAGTATGCTGTCATTGCCAGTATTATTTCAGGTATTGGACTTACACTGGTATATATCAGCTTATTCAAACTCGGTATGGGCAGCCATGATATTGCTCCAAATGCAACAAATGGTGCAGTGATCCTGCATGCATATGTACAACATGCATTTGGTGATATGGGCGCTTATTTCCTATCCGCAATGATTTTTGTTGCATGTATGGTGACTGCGATAGGCTTAACCTGCGCATGTGCTGAATATTTCTCAGAATTGACTAAAATTCCATACAAAGTTTTTGTGTTCATTTTAGTTGGCTTCTCACTGCTTATTTCAAACTTAGGTTTAACCAAACTCATTGCTGTTTCAGTACCTGTTTTAAGTGCGATTTATCCACCTGCGATTGCAGTTATCCTACTTAGCTTCTGCTCTAAATGGTTTATTTCACCATCAAGAGTTATTGCGCCTGTTACCGCATGTGCGTTTATTTTCGGTATTTTTGACGGTTTAAAAGTGGCTGGTTTCGAAGATGCACTTCCAAGCTTTATTGCCAATCTACCGCTTGCTCAACAAAATTTAGCATGGCTGATCCCTTCTGCGATTGTGCTGATTATTGCTGCTGTAATTGACAAAGTTAAAAAATAACCTTTTTTGACCTGTCTAAAATCGGAGTTTTACCCGAATGACGATTTTACCTGTGACCAATAATTGTCGAGTTTTACCCAAACTGACATTTATTTGTCCTACTACAGCGCAATAATCCTAAGTCATTGAACTTTTAAATAAAGTTTTATTTTCATGATGAGAAAAAAAGCCAGCCCTTTGGCTACAAAATATAATAATAGTTAAAATACAAATACTTTCTGCAAAATACACCGTACACAAACTCCATGATTAAGCCCGATTCAGACTGTAAGCTAGGCGGTTTCGTGTCATAAAGCCGATATACCCGTGTTGGTATATATATTGCTTATTCATACATAGATATTATGCATCGACCATTTTACTCACCAGTCAACACCTTTAGATTCATAATATTTAGTATATGAATAAAATGATTATTCTTATATGATGATCTAACATAGTTTTATGACAAAATAATGACATTTGCTATTGAAATACTTCTAGTTTCGAAGTACAACAGTAGTTCAAACCTGACCAAAATCATGGGTTTTGGCGAAACAACAACACGGAGGGGTGGAGATGTTATCAGTACATTTCAAAAAGCAATTCTTCATTAACGCTCTGAAGGCAAATAAGAACATGGTGACCTATACAAGCACCACTATTGCTCTCATGCTGACACTACTTATTCAAGGCTTAATACAAGGAAATTTAAGACCTGAATACTTTGCTTATGCGCTTATTGTCTCGGTGGCCTTTTATTTATGGGCAGTCATTGACCACAAATATCGAAAGCAAAAATCAACAGAATTTTAAGTTAGAAGATGGATGAGGCATCATCCATCTTGAAAAAAGAAAAGATGCCACCCCTACCTTCTCGATTATTCAATCCATTTTAAAAACAATACAAATAATCCCTAAAATAACCAGAAAATCATCAGCCTTTTCTCATGAATTTTCGATTCTATTTAACTTCAAATTTTGTTTTATAAATTCTTCTACATAGCCATCGTCTGCACTTTAAAAGCTTTTAGTTCTTGATTAGCTTCCAATCTCATGCAAACCATTTCTAATTGATATTGCTTTGTTTAAAACCAAAATTTAACGATGACTCCGAAGAGCAATCCGAGTGTTGCAATTAACTCGCCTATCACCAATCCAAGCATTGCCATACTCATCATCCATTTAGGTAAATGCCATTTGCCTAAGACGTGCGGGACTTTAAATTGATTGGTGGTATCGGCTAAATAGCCATGCAGTACATAACTTAAAATCGAAAAGCTAAAAAAGAACAAATTGATGATTACAAAGAGTAAATTGAGTGTATGTGGAAGTGCTGAAAAATAGGCCAATACCGCCAAAATGAGCGTTGCTGGGGCGTATAACAAACTGCTCCGATGTGCGATATCGACATAATAATGCGCACGTGCTAGTTCAGACTGTCTTATTTGTGCATATTTCCACACCCCCGTGAGCATACCTACCCATAAATAAATCCCACTAAAGACTATCGCAATTTTTACTGCACCCGAAAGTTGAAGCATGTCCATTTTAATTTACATCCATTGTTCAATTACACGCATTATTTTTATCTGTATTCCTACTGCAATAGTACTTGCTTCAAACCTGTTATGACATGACTTTAGAGTCATACTCTTTTCAGGTTTCTTTTTGGAACTTGTGTAAATTAGAGTCATCGGAATACACCCATGAAGTTTGAATCATGTCATCATCTGAAAAACTCACGATTCATTGCCAAGACGGTTATTCACTGAGTGCGCGCTTTTATCCGCACCAGACAGAGCTCAAACAGGTTTTACCTGTGTTGATTTGTCCAGCCACAGGCATTACCAAGCAATTTTATAATAGTTATGCAACATGGTTGAGCCAACAAGGCTATGACGTTTTAGTTTTTGATTTTCGTGGTATTGGTGAGTCGCTACACAGCCCTCTAAAAGAATCGACAGCAAGTATTGTGCAATGGGGGCAGCTTGATATCCCTGCGGCAATCGACGCCTTGATCAGTAAAACGCAAGCGCCTAAAGTCATATTACTCGGTCATAGCGCAGGTGGACAATTATTAGGTATCGTGCCAAATTTTGACAAAGTTGCCAAAGTGGTTGCTGTTTCTGGCTCTACAGGTCATGTAAAAAAACTTAAAGGTCGTACCAAACTTTTAGCTCCAGTGATGTTTAATGTGATCTTCCCGATTGCACGCTATACCATTGGCTATGGCCCGACCAATGCAATTGGCATGGGTGAAAATTTGCCAAAAGATGTAGCTCGTGAATGGGCTGAATTTTGTAGCAAACCTGGTTATGTCATCAATGCCTTAGGCAAAACTGTTCAGCATGATTTTCATCAACAAGTGAGCTGCCCGATCACTGCCGTATGGAGCTCTGATGATGAAATCGCTACGGAAGCCAATGTCAAAGACTTGCTGCGTTTATACCCGAATGCTTTGACTCAAATGATTGAGTTAAAACCGAAAGAAACAGGTCATAAAGCCATCGGACATATGTTGATGTTTAAATCATCACATCAAAACCTATGGCCGATCATTGAACAACAGTTACACGCTTAAGTTTTTGCCACTCAGTCAGTAATCCGGCTGAATGGTCTTTTTATGGACTGCACAATAATTTCTACTTTTGGATTCATTCAAACTGCCTGACAGCTTACATATTCTATTTTCTATCTTTAAAATCTGCACTGAACGTCCAAGTGTACTTATTTTCATCAGCCGACTATTGCAAAAAATGATATAACTATTTTTTCTCAATTATATTCTATTTTGGCATGAGTGAAGCACGACACAACCTCGACAGAATTGATCGTTTAATATTATCCGCATTAAGAGAAGATGGACGACTCACCATAGCCCAGCTTTCTGAACGTGTTGGTCTCTCCTCTTCGCCGTGTTGGACACGCTTAAAGCGTCTAGAAAATTTAAAAATTATCGACGGCTATACAGCCAACATCAACCCAAAATCGATTGGGATCAATGAATTATTCTTTATTGAAATTACATTAGAACGTCACGACGATGAAATTTTAGATCAATTTAGTGAAACTTTAGCCAATATGCCAGAAGTAGTAGAAGCACATTTAGTCACTGGCGATTATGATTATTTGGTGAAAGTTGCAGTTAAAAATGCTGAACACTATGAGCGTTTTTTACGTAAAAATTTATATTCTATGAAAGGTATACGCCATACACGCTCTATTTTTGCGCTACGACAATTAAAATCTGCCAGCAGTGCTGACCTTATGATGATTGAGTAATGAGCCAATATAGATTTAATCTATAAGATGACTTTAAAATTTAAGGGCAATTGAGTTCAGCACTCAATCGCCCTATTTATGCGGTCTAATCTATAAAGCCATCTTTTTTCAATTTTTTATCTGTCAAATACTCACGTATGACCAATGTTGCGATAATAATGATGGCTTCTAGAATCGCCACAGTGACGGTTATTTTGGTAAAAACTTCGACACTGAGCCACTCAAACCACAATTGAGCGATGGCTAATAAACCCCATAAAACTGAAATAATAAGTGCACTAAAGACACCGTATTTCATTTTTCTCTCTCCAAAACAACCACATAAGCTTCACGCTTCCAAAAAAGCAGCATACGGCGGATATCTTTTTCCATCGTAATCACCGCCCAACCTTGCTGCGCATTTTGATTTAAAAAATTGGTGAATTTAACAGGATCAACTTTTGAAGAGCCAAGCAGTAAAGATCCCAGCATGCCTTCTTGATAGATAACAACTTTATATTCTTTCATCAATATAGTTCTTTATGGTTATAGTGAAATGAACAAATGTTCAGGGCAAAGTATAGCGATCGCTTTTTTCTAAAATAACCTAGTTTTACCCGCCTAATTTGCTCAGCAATTTTTTCGATTTTATGTTTTAATACGTGCAGTATGAGATGAGCCTTATATGAGTATCACGCGAGTGATACGACTAGCCCCTAACCATGGGGCTTTTTAATGTCCGCATTTATGATTTTCAAGTTTTAGCATCTTTGAGAGACTCTTTCGCTAATAGTTTGCTGTGTCTTTCGACATGCTGCCAGCATAGCCCTATACTCGTAAAGCTAAGAAAGTATTCAAAGCAACGATATACTTACTTAAATCTATCACCGATCAGTTAAAAATAATCACTGCAGTCTCTTCTGCCTGCAAATATCTAGGTGTCAGCACTTCACGCTTCTATGCATGAAAAATGTTAGATTTATTTATGTATGATGATTTGAAAGCTATCCATTGGCAGCATCATACTCATTTAGGCGCACAATCATGTCCATGACATACATGATCTTGATTATCGTATGAATGAATGTTCTGTCTGTAGAATCTAAGAATATTTAAAAAGCTAAGTTTACTGAATAAAGTTGCACGCAAATATAAGCATACAACGGATATTACTTATATCAGTACCAAGCAAGATGGGTTGTATTTATGTGGATGCTAAGTTTATTTAGTCGTTGTACTGTCTGTTGGCAAACTAGCCATTGTAATGGTCAAGTAAAATCAGACCATCAATTGATATGCGTGTAATGCATTTAATTAAGCAGTAGCTCATCAAGGTTATCCAAACAGGTGCATGGTACATTTCCTTGCAAAGCAATACTTCACAGACTCGAAGTACTGTAATCATGATTGTAGGGGCTATTTATTGATGAATAACGGTATTCTAGTATACAACCGTCGCGACCTTACACAGTATGCTGCTCATGGGATAATGCAGTAAGCGAAGCTTGTCTCCCACATTAAAAGACCATGTGATTCACGGTAGTGTTTACTACTAGAAAAGAAACCGATGCTGTATTATTCTCAAAGTTTACTACCATCGAATTAGACGACCTTCTACAAATGACTGGTTAAGTCTAAAAGCCTTTAAGCAGAAATATTTTAAGTATTTAGAAGGGATGACCGTTCACGATATTGTTTAGGATCAATGCTTCACTTGCTTGATGGGTCACTATGAAACAGTCACTTGCCGCAGTAAATCTGAAGTTCTGCTGTGCATATAAAAAATCCTCCTAAGCGGAGGATTTTTCGACTAAAACTGTGTGCAGTTTAGAATTTTGCTTCTAATACATTTGCTGACACTTGGTTTTTCCAAAGCTCACGTAAAGTCGGTAGATAGAATTTTTCACCTAGCTCGACCAACTCTGCATCAATCAAACCATGAACTTCGTGCATGAATAAATAATCAAGTTCAACGGTTTGTAATTTTGACTGTGCTTTTTTATATTCTTTACGTTTTTGCTGTGCTTTTTTTACCAAGTTATCTGCATAAGCACGGTCTTTATATTGGGCAATAGCATTCAAACGTAGCTCAATTACGCCCCACCCACTGAGTAGCAATTTAAATTTTTCAAAATCTGTCGTTGTCGATTCCCAGCTCATTTCTTCTAGATTTTCATTTTCAGGCAAAACTGGTAGCAAAAGCTCCATAACACTTGGGAAAATCTTTTTAAAATTCAAAACAAATTTAACAGGATGCTCGCCCGGATAGTCTTTAAATTGAACGTTCTTTTGGACATCTGTCAAATAGATGGTGAGCATTGGGGGAAATCCTTAAATAAAACACTGTCTTGCAAATATTTATTCAAACAAATGTCAAATAGCAACGAAAACAGAAAAAGAAAGGCATTTTAACAAGTGTGCCAATGAATTCAAAGCCCAATCCAATGAATTACTCGCTTCATCATCAGGCCTTTCTTCATTTTGTTCGTTCCCCTATTTTTAATAAATCGTCTGGTTTCTATACATACATTTCAAGATGAATATGAATCCAAAGAATCTGTGTTAGGCAATAACTAGTTGAAAAATAATTCAATCATATATCCAATAAAAAGAGAGGCTTAATATGAATCAGCCCCTCTTTTTATTTTCAAACACTCTAGATGAATGATCTCAAAAAATTTATTTGGTATTTGGTGAAACCATTTGCTCAGGACGAACCACTTCATCAAATTGCTCTGCAGTGACTAAACCGAGTTCTACCGCAACTTGTTTTAGAGTTTTACCTTCTTTATATGCAGTTTTAGCAACTTTCGCAGCATTTTCATAACCAATCACAGGGTTGAGTGCCGTAACTAACATTAAAGAATCATGTAAGAAATGATCGATTTTTTCACGGTTTGGCTCAATTCCGACTGCGCAGTGGTCATTGAAGCTATTACATGCATCGCCAAGGAGTTGAATAGATTGCAATAAGTTAAAGGCAATAACAGGCATAAACACGTTTAATTCAAAGTTACCCGATGCCCCCGCAACATTAATAGTTGTATCATTTCCAAGTACTTGAGCAACCACCATTGTCATGGCTTCACTTTGAGTTGGATTGACCTTACCAGGCATGATGCTTGAGCCTGGTTCATTTTCTGGAATGCGTAGCTCACCAAAACCACAGCGTGGGCCACTGGCTAACCAGCGCACGTCATTGGCGATTTTATTTAAACTTACAGCAAGTGTTTTTAACGCCCCCGATGCAAATACAGCAGCATCACGTCCTGCAAGTGCTTCAAATTTATTGGGTGCAGTGACAAATGGTAGTCCTGTTTGCTTCGCAAGTTCTGCTGCTGCTTTTACAGCATATTCAGGATGTGCGTTGAGACCTGTACCCACCGCTGTTCCGCCTAGTGGTAATTCATACAGCCCTTCTAAAGCTTGATTTAAACGCTTCAAACCATGATCGAGCTGTGAAACATAGCCACTAAACTCTTGGCCTAATGTTAAAGGCGTTGCGTCCTGTAAATGTGTACGGCCAATTTTAACAATATCTTTAAATTCTTTAGATTTCGCTTCTAAGGTATTACGAAGTTTCGTTACAGCAGGAATTAAAAGCTCATTGATTTGTAGACTTGCAGCCACATGAATTGCGGTTGGGAATGAATCGTTGGTCGATTGAGCACGATTGACATGATCATTGGGATGGACAGGTTTTTGTGAACCCAACGGATTACCCAGTTTTTGATTGGCAATATTGGCAATTACCTCATTACAGTTCATGTTACTTTGCGTACCTGAACCAGTTTGCCAAACTACCAGTGGAAATTGTGCATCCCACTGCCCTGAGATCACTTCTTCGGCTGCATTGACGATATAACCAGAAAGTTCCTGAGGGATTTGACCCAATGCTGCGTTAGTAATCGCTGCTGATTTTTTAACGAGACCCATTGCACGAATCATGGGACGTGGTAAACGTTCACCACCAATTTTAAAGTTTTGCAAACTACGCTGTGTTTGTGCACCCCACATCGCATCGCTAGGTACTTCAACATCGCCCATTGTGTCATGTTCAATACGTGTTTGCATAAATGACCTCATATCCTTATCTATAAAACTTGAACGTCTATGCAGAATCAAACTCTGCTGATAAATACAGTTTAGGTAACTTGCTTAGATTTGTAAATAATAACCATTATCAATTATGAGCGGTTTATTTGATAATCTTTATCGTGATTTTATAAAGAAAATCATGCACGATGATTAAATTTACCGAAAACAAGACGAGTTAATTCCCTCTTAATGTTTGTTGATAGAAACGCCATTCATCTTCTAGCATTTTCTTTAAATCTTGTTCAGGCTGCCAATCAAAAGTACTTTTCGCTTTCTGTGTACTTGCCCCAAGCTGGTCATATTCATGGCTTGGGTAAAAACTAGATTCGACCGTCTTAATCTCCGCCTGTGTCACTTCTGAAAGCGTATCCAACAGTTGCTGTATCGAAACCAATTCACCTGAAATATTAAAGGCCTCGCAAGTAAATTGTTGCTGCGACAACCATTGCAAACATTGCCACACCGCCTTACAACAGTCGAGTACATGCAAGAAACTCCGTTCCACAGTACCATCTTCAGTTTTGGCTTGTTTGCGAAGTTCAATAAAATCTCGTTGTAAAGCACCGACTTGCATCGCAAGCGGCACGATATTTTTTGGCAATGGCGCAACAAACTCACCTAAAACTGCATGTTCGAAAGCACCTGCGACGTTTCCTAAACGCAAAATCGCAATTTTCCACTCATTATCAGTACGTGCCGTATCCCGTATAATTTCTTCCACCATTTGTTGAGATTTCACATAGGGATTTGGATAGGTAAAATTGATTTCTGTGTCTTCTGTTAATTCTGCCGACGACTGTCCATATACCGCTAAACTTGATAAATGGATCAGTGTTCGTACACCTGTTCGCTGCATGGCACGCAGCAAACTCATGATACAACTGACATTATCATTATAATATTCAAGTGGTTTAAGGACGGATTCTTCCAATGACTTAAAGCCTGCCGTATGAATGACAGCATCGACGGTATATTGTTCAAATACTTTATTGAGTGCGGGAGTATTGCGAATATCGAGTTTGACAAAAGGCACATACATGCCTGAAATAAATTCTAGTCGTTCAAGTGTTTGTAAATTTGCATTGGATAAATTATCCACAATAATGACTTCTTGACCTTGAGCCATTAAACTCAAGGCTATATGTGAGCCTATAAAGCCTAAACCACCAGTCACTAAAATCATTGTTTAGATACTCCTTATAGTTATCAAGCTTTTACAACTCTTTGGCATCATCTTGAAGTAGTCACCAACTTTTCTACAGATCAAAATTATTAAACCTCGCCTCAGCATTTTCCATGAGCCGAACAATCTGCAAGAGCATTCTAGTTTTATCTTACTGCTTTGGAATTTTGACTGTGTTGCAGTTATGAATATTAACTGTATTTGATTTACGAAAAATGACCTCGCTAGCCAATCAATTTTGAAGAAATCTCAAGATTACGTGGTATTTGAGTGAACGCTTTTAGAAGAAGATATTTAAAAAAAATTCGCACTACTAAATATTTGATGTAGGACAGTCGAACTAGAAAACACCTGCTCGAATGAGCAAATGGAATTGAGCAGTCTGACTATTTTTTGAGGTATAGAATCTGGATGTGAACGCCAGATGAATCATCATAAATATTCATCTGGCAAGATGTTGGCAATGTAACTATAACAGCAGCAAACGTTTGAAATCGCAAATATCTAAGCAACTTAATTTAGCGGATATAGCCTTTTTTAATCATGGCTGAGAATAGGAACTCGTAAACTTTTAATATCATGCTCACCAAATGAAAACCATAGCTTCGCCATAAAGACAGTCCGACAAAATTAAGCAAAACAGCGATGATCAACGCGCCCGCCATATCCATTGGATAATGCACACCTAAATAGACTCTCGACCACGCCACAAGAAAAGCGAATGCGAGAAATACATAGCCGACGGTTTTTTGCTTTGAAAATATATAAGAAAATGCAATCGTGCTAAAAAACAGCATGTGATCACTCGGGAAGGATCCATTCGGTGAATGTTCTATAATCGTGCGTCCGACGTCCAAGACAAAGGGTCTAGGATAGTAAAAGAAACTCGAAATCACTTGGCTGATAAGAAAAGCGACGATTGTAAAAACTGTGGCTTTAACGATTTGTTTTTTGGTGTCAAAACTGCCTTTAAACCAAGCCAAAAACATCAAAAGAATCACGATATAAAATAGATCATTGGCAATAAATATGGCAAAAGAAATAGTGAAATCTAAAGCATTGTCCGAAGCATTGATTGAATTAAATAAACTTAAATTAAATTTCTCTATATTCATGAGATGGTTTAAAAAATGAAAAGATCATAGCACTCTGTAAAATCAAAAATTGCGTTTTATTCATATAAAGATTTTTCAGTATGTAACCGTAGAGTTTATTTATGAAAAAGTGATGGCTCGAGGCTGAATCCAAATTAAACCCAATGTTATACCAATCGTTCTATTTGAAGAAAAATTTGCAATGGCAGTGCTGCCTAAATAAGCAAAACTGTGCAAATATTCAGATCATTGAGTAAATCATTGTATACTAGCTTTTTCTTCTGAACTCAGAACAAACTGTCGATCTAGACCGTTTATTCATTTAGTGAATTTCGATGAGTACTCTATTACTAATTACCTCCTCACCCACTTCGATATTGGCTTGGCATGCTTTGGGTCTTGCCCAAGCGCTGAAGCAAAAAGGCGAAAACTTTCGGGTTTTTTTCTATCAAGATGGTGTAAATGTCGCAAATGCCCTGCAATGGGTGCCAGATGATCAACGCAAACTCAGTAGTGAATGGCAAAAACTCGGCATTCGTTTACCTGTTTGCGTAAGTGCAGCTCTCGCACGTGGGATCACAGATCAGGAAAATGCACAGCGTCACAATATTCAGCAACATAATCTAGCTGAGCAATTTGAACTTGTGGGCCTAGGCGAACTCGCCGATGCCGTACAAGCTGCTGACCGTTTATTGCAATTCTAAGTATTTTGATTGCCGCGCATTTGTAGCATTGAAAAGGAAAATTACGTGAAATCTGTACTGGTTGTTTTAACTCATGCAAATCTTGCAAGCTTACAAGTACATGAAAGTCTTTCTGCAACCATGGTGCTTGCAACCTTCGGCTGTGACGTTAAAGTGTTGCTCAAAGATGCTGCGCTGAGCTTACTTCAGGCAGAACAAGAGTTTAATCAGCTCAAGCATGCATTTAAACTCGCATCCAACATGGTTGATAGCTTTGAGTTTTATGATCTCACCCCGATTTATATTGAACAAAAAAATTCACAGCATCCTTTTGTGATCAACAGTGAACAAGAACTCGAATTTGTTCAATTCAATACCGAATTGATTCAACAATTCGATCATGTGTTGTATTGGTAAAAAGAGGAATGATGATGTCAAATTCTACGCTGTATTTAGTCCAAGCCAGCTATGCCAATACCCTACAGCACATCCAGCAGTTAGCCAGTTTAATCAACCCTGAAGATGCAATCATCCTGATGGGTGAAGCAGTCTTACATATTGCAGATGAACAAATTCAGCAATTTGGCACATGTTATGTACTTGAAAATGATGCTGAAATTTTAGGTAAAAGTATGAATTATAGTCATATGAAAGTGATCGACTATGCCGCTTTTGCTGATCTATGCCTCAGATTTAAAAGATGTATTTCACTCAAATAATTTGAGTGAAAGCGATCCATTTCTACAATCTTCTCTTTTGGAACGAATATGAATCTTGAATTAGACCAAGATGGCCATTTGGTGGATTACACTATTTGGAATGAAGCTGTTGCCCAAGAACTGGCTAAAAGTTTAGAACTTGAGTTAAGCCCTTGGCATTTTGAAGTTTTACAAGCTGTGCGACAGTTTTATCAACAGTTTGGTCACTCGCCAGCAACTCGCCCACTCATTAAATTTTTAATGAAAACGGTGAGCGCTGATATTAATAATGCGGTGTTACAAGACAAATTTAACACCGGTTTGGTCGCTCGACATTTAAGTCGTTTAGCGGGCATCCCTAAACCTGCAAATTGTTTGTGATTTTAAAGCAACCCAAATACTGCTTAGGCTAATTTGGCTAAATAGATGCAAATCAGCATCTTGAAGAAAGCCATAAAAACAGCTTATGCAGGTTTTAATTGATTTAGAGCGATGTAATAGGCTTGGGTAAATATCGGTTTGACCTGTTTGGCTTGGATCGGTTCAGCACAACATGAGCACACTAAAACCGGTTTAAATTTTTGCCCACATGCCTGATGCACATATTCAACAGGTGATCCTAAGCCCTGATCCATATATTGATCGGCCCAATGTGTCATAGCTAAAAGGATTGGATACAAGTCTAAGCCTTTTTGCGTCAGTCGATATTCAAAACGTTCCTGACGCTCGACATAAGCAACTTTGGTTAAAATACCCTCTTCAACCAAACGCTTTAATCGGTCGGATAACACATGACGCGTCACACCGAGATTTTGTTGAAAGTCATCAAAACGTCGAATGCCCATAAATGCATTACGGATAATCAACATGGTCCAACGATCCCCTAGCACTGAAAGCGCACGAGCGATTGAACACGGTTGTTGACCAATATCATCCCATTTCATTTTATGAACCATCAAAAATAACGACCAACACCCAATTTAATTCATGCCTGTTGATTTTGCAAAATCCTTTTCAATAATCTTTGATATACAAATCATAAATCGACCTTCATTTCCAATCATTTATTTCATCGGATTGATCTGAGAATGAACTAAAAATGTATTTTGTCTTTATTGTCCTCAATTATTTCTAGCCAAGCACGCGTTGCGGGACTCATGGCAACAGTGGTATTCCAGGCCATACTGAGTTTCCAGTCTAGGTTTGGATTTTCTAATTCAGCCATATGGTATTTTGCCGCATCAAGTTGTTCACAATAAATTTTAGGCAGGAGTGCAATCCCGACATTTGAATCTACCATTTTGGCGATGAAGTCCCACTGGCTACTTTTACACACTACATTGGGCTCAAATCCGACGTAGTTTGCCGCCTGTATAATGATGTCATTGAGTGTGAAGGTATCATCATATAATAAAAAGGATTCTTCTTTTAATTCAATCAGCGATACTGTTTTTCGCTTACGCCACTGTGAGTTTTTTTTGGACAATAGACACAAAGGTGACTCCATCACTGGAATACCACTCAGCACCGGTTTCAAGTGACCCAAAATAATCCCGACGTCGACCTGTTTTTTTAAAATGGCACTTTCTATACCTGTCGCCCCAACCTCAAAAAAGCTCAGTTCAATATTGGGGTATTTTTTATGAAACAGCGCGATTAACTGACTGAACAACACTGATGCCAATGGCGGTAAACCTAGGGTCAATTTACCTTGTTTTAAGGCACGAACTTGGGTAACGGTATCAAGCATCCGTTGTTGTTCATTCAATATCACTAAGGCATGCTGATAAATCTGCTCTCCCATATAGGTGAGCTGTGCTTCCCTTTTTCGACCTGCTTCTCCTTTATGAAATAAAGGCACGCCGATCTCGTCTTCTAACTGACGAATTAATTTACTAATGGTCGGCTGAGTGACAAAAAGCGCTTCTGCTGCATGACTAAAACTCTGTTTTTGTACGATGGTCACAAAGACTTTTAGGCTTTTAATGTCCATTATTATTCCATTTAAGCATAATTAATAATTAATTATTCATAATTATACAGGGTATGCACTTTTAAAATAGCGTCATCTCCTATTCTACTGTCGTCTCATGGATACGTTTCCACAATCTACTTCCAAATTTACCCAGTTTCTTAAAACTTTAGCGCAGCTAAGTTTATTGATATTGATCTGGTGGATTGGCTCTTGCATTCAATCTTGGTTTAACTTGCCGATCTCTGCTGGCGTGATTGGTTTATTGCTCCTTTTAGCCGCATTGTTGAGTGGTTTATTTAAAATGCAGTGGATCAAACAAGGCTCAGATTTTATTTTGGCTGAACTGGTTCTATTCTTTATCCCCTGTGTAGTTGGATTAATTAAATATCAAGATTTATTACTCAGCTCTGGCTGGCAGTTAATTTTAGCCGTGGTACTGGGTACCGTCTGTGTCATGGTGTTTACAGCATTTACGGTTTATTGGGGCTTTAAACTCGAGGCAAAACTTAAAGCGAAACACCAAACTGCGACAGATCATGATGTCAACACAGCAGGAAAAACCTTATGAACGATTTTGGGTTGAACAGCATCTCTGTATTGTTTTTCGTCCTGACCCTTGTCGGTTATATTTTGGCGAAAAAGCTACATCGTAAGTTACCGTATATGGTTCTTTCCCCTGCACTATTCGTCCCGTTTGTGCTGATTATACTCATGCTTTGCTTTCATATTTCATATGACACCTATATGCAAGAAAGCCAATGGATTGTATGGATGCTCGGCCCTGCCACTGTGGCCTTTGCTATTCCCATCTATGAATATCGACAAATTATTCGTCAGCATGCGCTGAGCATTAGTTTGGGCATCGTGATTGGTATGTTAGCAGGGATTATTAGTGCTTTTTATTTGGCACAGTTGTTTCAATTTGACCAGGAAACGTCTTATAGCTTAATGGCACGTTCCATTTCTACGCCCTTTGCCATGGAACTTACCTCAAATATTGGGGGTTCAGTCGAATTGGTGATTCTATTTACCATGATTACTGGGATTGCTGGCGTGGCTTTAGCTGACCTAGTTTTGGCTGGGCTTAAATTGCATTCACGCTTTGCGCAAGGTGCGGCTCTTGGCAATGCCGCACATGGATTTGGTACAAGCAAAGCATTATCACGTCATAAAGAAGAAGGTGTAGCAGCATGCTTGAGCATGGTACTTGCTGGAGTATTTATGGTATTGCTTGGGCCATCGCTTATTCATTTAGTCATTTATCTGTTGGGATAAAATAAAAAGCCCAGTGCAATAGCTGGGCTTTTTTTAAATCAGGAGTTAAGTCATTTCACTGTAAAAACTAAGCAATTACATAATGTAGTGCTATGACAAACGCTAAGAGACTCGACACTTCTGTAATTTCAATCGCTGCACCAATTGTATCTCCCGTTACGCCACCTATACGCTGAATAAATTTCCATCGCAAATACAGTAAAGTACAAATAAACGCGAATATACTCACCACTCCAGTCCAGCTAAAATACAAACATGCACTTAGGCAGAGTATAAAGACCAGGTATGCCGACTTTCGTGGAATAGTTGCTGCTATCGATGAGCCCAAGCCTTTTTCACGAACATACTGAGTTGTTAAAAACAAAAATAAAGGGGCTAAACGACCTAATACTGGAAATACAATTAATGCCAAATACATTTGCTGTTGTAGCAAAACATAAAGCGCCGACCATTTGAGTAAGCAAATCACGACGAGGCTCAACACACCAATCGGCCCACATGCAGGGTCTTTCATGATTTTAAGTGTACGTTCGGCATCACCAAAGCCACCGACCCATGCATCTGCCGTATCGGCTAAACCATCTAGATGTAACCCACCTGTGAGCCAAATCCAAACCACAAGCAAAATGCTACTGAGTAAGATGATTGGCAGGCTGTGAAATGTAAAAGCAAGCAAGGCAAGAATGCCACCGATCAACAATCCCACCGCAGGATAAAACAGTAAAGACTGTCCATTTTGCTGTTTCGATGGCATCGCTTTAAGTTGAATAGGGAAAGTCGTGAGAAACTGTAGAGCAATCCAAAAAGGTGTCATTCACTTTGCTCCAAAAGACGAATATTTGTACGATTTTGCACAATGAATGAATTTAATTGTCCCAATTCAGCAGTCATTTTTAATAAATCATCTAAGTGACTTTGCTGTGCCATACATTTTAATAATTTAATCACACCACCATGGGAAACCAATAAAACGCGTTGCCAATGATGCTGTTGAGCCTGCAAGACTAGCTCATCTAGACCGCTTAAGATCCTTTGTTGAAATTGCTGAAGACTTTCTGCATTCGGTAGCGTAAATGTGCTGGGACTTTGCCAAAACTGTGCGAGTAACTCTGGAGTGTTTTCATAGATATGCTTGGTTGATACCGCTTCCCAGTCGCCAAAATGCATTTCTTGAAACTTCGCATTTTCAAACATTGGACGTTTAAGTTGTTGAGACAAATCTAAAGCAAATAAACGGCAGCGCTGTAAGTCAGAAGTAATGATGACATCCCAGCTCGCTAAACCGTGTGTATGAATGACGTTCAATACATCATCTATGGTCTGCTGCATCTGCTGCCAACCTTTTTGCGTCAAAGCATCATCTGTAGAGCCACGTAAGGTATGGCTCAGTTCAGTCTCACCATGACGCAATATATCTAAACGGAAATGTTCCATTTAAACTTTTTCACCAATCACAGCAGCTTGTGCAAAAGTTGCCATGTTGTTATGTAAACGACATGCCAAACGAATTAAACCCAATGCCGCACCGGCACCGCTGCCTTCACCTAAACGTAAATTCAACTTTAAAAGTGGTTCAGCTTCAAGGGCTTGAAGTAAACGTTGGTGCCCATATTCAGCCGATTGATGACCAAAAAGCATCCATTCACGTACAGCAGGATTTAAACGAACAGCGACCAAGGCAGAAACCGTACTAATAAATCCATCCACGACCATTGCCAAACCCAATTGCGCACAGCGAATGTATGCTCCAACCATTGCGGCAATTTCCAAACCACCTACAGCACATAGAGCTTTAAAGACATCTTGGCCGACATAGTCCTGATGTAAAGCTAAAGCTTGATCAATCACTTGTTTCTTATGTGCCAATTGTTCAGCACGAATACCTGTACCAACACCTGTCAGTTTTTCGGCCGGCTCATTAAATAAAAAACATGCAACAGCAGAGGCCGAGCAGGTATTACCAATGCCCATTTCCCCTGCGACATAAATAGACGCACCTGCAGCGATAGCATCTTCAACACTTTTACGGCCAAGATTCATCGCTTCAATACATTGTGATTCGCTCATCGCAACAGTTTTAGCAAAATTTGCTGTACCCGCTGCAATACAGTAGCGCTCTACCCCTGCATATTCATAAGCTTCGCCTACCGAACCACAGTCAATCACTTGTAGTTTGGCTTGATACTCACGTGCAATGACACTAATACATGCACCACCTGTCGTGAAGTTTTGTAGCATTTGGCGTGTGACGGCTTGTGGGTAGGCTGAAATATTTTCTTCCATCACACCATGATCACCAGCAAAGATGGCAATCCATGGAAAATCGATATTGGGTTGATCCGTGTTTTGTAATGATGCAAGTTGCACCGCAACATTTTCAAGTTCTGAAAGCGAGCCCGTAGGTTTGGTTAGCTGTAACTGGTGATTTGACGCCTGTTGCTTAGCTTCGATACTCGGATTTTGACAGGGTTCTTGCCACCAGTTCATGCTTTATCTCCTTTTAAGATCATTGGAAAACCTGCAACACAAAACACCACATGGTCAGCTATTTGACCAATTTGTTGATGTAAGCGCCCAGATTCATCGACGAATTTTCGACTGATTTGTCCCATGGGAACAACGCCCAGTCCAGTTTCGTTACTGACTAAAATAATGTCTGACTTTAATATTGGCAGCACCGTAAGTAATTTTTGGCATTGTTGCTGTTGAAAATCTGCTTGTTCATGCAGCAATAAATTACTCATCCACAGCGTTAAACAATCGATAAGAATGGTTTGATGAGCTTGGTCTATTTCAACTAAGCGATCGGATAAATACAAAGGCTCTTCAATCAGCCTCCAATGGTCAGGACGGTCTGCTTGATGATGCTGAATTCGCTCCTGCATTTCCTCATCATAGGCTTGTGCTGTAGCCACATAGATCACGGCTTGAGCACTTTCTTTGGCTTTTTGTTCTGCAAGTCGGCTCTTACCTGAACGTGCCCCACCCAATATGAAATGAATCATGACTGTGCCATCTCTATATTTTGTCTAAACTGATGTTGATAATAAGGAGTCAACGCCCCTTGTAATACTTGAGCCTGATAATGACCAAAAGTCAGCTGCTCGCTTTCAAAATCAAAGCTGTGCTGTTCAATTCGTTGGATTCTTTCAAAAATATCATCGCTATTCCATGCCTGTTTATACAAGCCCAATGTGATATGCGGACAATATTCGATTGGTGCAATTTCATTCGAAGTTAAATTCAAAGCTTGACGTAGATGCTCTAACTTACGATCTACATCCACAATTTCAATAAACAGCGCGCTTTGAAAGCTATTGATCTGACCAGTACGTAACCGAATATTAGATAGTGATAACTGTCGAAGTTGTTGTTGGTGCAGTGCCAATTCATCTGCTGAGAAATTATCATTCCATCGTTGTTCAACATGATCGATTAATTGAGTTTTATTTAACTCTTCAAAAAAGCCACAAATAAACACAGTGATATGAAATTGGCGCGTATTCGGTGTGTATAAAAGATCTGAAAACTGCGCTCGAAGTGCTGTGAGATACGCCAATAATTCAGGATCCTGTATTTCTATATACCACAAAGCATAGTGCTGACGACCTTGATGCCAATCGGG
This sequence comes from Acinetobacter sp. YH12063, assembly GCF_013419715.1. Lineage (NCBI taxonomy): Bacteria > Pseudomonadati > Pseudomonadota > Gammaproteobacteria > Moraxellales > Moraxellaceae > Acinetobacter > Acinetobacter sp. YH12063. The sequence continues at coordinate 159,471 of NZ_VOZO01000007.1, forward strand.
ATAATCCTGATTGAGCGTCGGTACGACTTGCATTGAGGGTTTTAAAAACACAGATAAATCACTTTAAATTCAATCTGCTTTATTAAAGCATGAATCAAAACAGACTTTGCCCAATTTTGATTTAGTAATATTCAGTTAGAACTGAAATTCATTCATCTAAGGCCACTCTATAAGAAAAAATGCCGAGTCATACTCAGCATTTTTGATTCAACTTATATTGCATACAGATGAGCGTTAAATTTTAGGCCAATTTGGCTGCGCCTTTCTGATCTTGCATTACAGAATGGTTGCTCAAAGCTCTAAACTGCTCTGTTGACTGTACAGCAAATTGCTGCAACTGTGACATTACATTGGCCTCAATCTGTTCGATCCGTTGCAGTTGTTCAAGCTCGTTGGCCTTTTTCAGCTCGGAAAATTGCAACTGGATAAACTTGATGACCTGATCCATCGAACATTGATTAACACTCACGGCATACATCAAACCATAGACAATCCCTTGCTGTAGATGTGTTGTATCCAGTCCACATTTTAAGTTGGTTGCCAACGAGCCCAACACTCGTTCATTAAATGCAAGTTTGCGTAAAGGATCTCGTGCCACGCGCGCACATGGATCTTTATACGCATGTTCACAAGAGTTTATAAAGCTTTCTGCCAGTCGTGTTAAATCAAAAGCACGATTTGGTAAGCGCAGTGCTAAACCAGCCTGCACCTCGTCAATGAGTTCATGCATAAATTGATCAACCCGATGATCTGCAAGTGCCACACCTATGGTTTGATGATTTAACAGTGCAGATTGCCAAGCCAACATGGCATGCACGCCATTCCATAAGCGATTTTTAATTAACTGGATATCTTCAATATGATCGACCAAAATTATTTGACGCATTTTTTCTAACAAAGGACTGTTATTTTCAACATAGATCGGCATGTCAGCTTCAGCATTGAATAAAATTAAATCCATGCTTTGCAATATATGACTTGGGTGAAAATTGCGTCGCATATCCTCAACATATAAAGTAGCTTGACGCTCCTGATCAGGATTTAATTTCGTCGCATCTTCTAAGTCTAATTGAGCATCCACTTCAACTTCATCTAATTGAAATTGTTTGAAAATATTATATTTTATACGGAGCTGACGATATAAATTTTGGTCACTCAACTTAGATACCATGCGGTTGACCACGGTATCGCAAAAATAGTGTTGTTGCATGATTTTCTCAGCAACGACCGCTCCGGCAAGCTCAGTTAAAGCCTGTTTTAAATGTGACATTAATAATTGTTTTGCCCCGACTTTATTCAAAATGATGAGTATCGTTAGGGGTTCTATGGCTTTTTCATCATTTGCAATATGTCGTGCATACAGGCCTTGTGCAATGGTATTGGCTTCTTCCGCAATCGCTTTTTCAGGCAAACAGATGGCAACCAAACTCGACTCTGTGTACATCTCTTGCATCTGCTGAATATTTTCAGCATCAATGACTGCCATATTTTCAATGCGTTCGTCATAAGACAATTGACCATAGCGAATACTATAGGTACCAAATGCATTGACCGCAGAGCGATATAAAGAGTTACGAGTCGATGCATAGATTTTTTTCGGGCGAGTATAACCATCCCAATGCGACAAAATTTGAGCTAAATAGCCACCACCAATCGCTCCAAAACCATGAATACCGACAGTGAGCTGATTAAGGGTTTGTGGAAAAGCCTCTTGCACATGCGGCATCTCTAAATGCGCAGTGAACGGGTCAAGTTCCGTCAAACAGTCATACATACATTCATAATAATATTTGGCTTTGGACAGCATGTTTTGATTGGGCGATTTAATATCTTTAAACAGTACGGTAATACCGCCAGCGTCAAAGGCCGAAGTCACACCATTTTCCGAGTCTTCAAACATCAAACAATCAGCAGGATTTAAATTCAGCTTTGCGGCAGCACGCATAAATATTTCAGGATGTGGCTTACCATTTTCAACTTCATCGCCACAGACTAAGACATCAAAGAACTTATACACATTGGCATTGATGAGATATTCTTCTGCGATTGCACGGCGACTCGATGTTGCCACGGCCATCCTCAGTCCTGACTTACGTAAGCGTTCTAATACTTGAACCAAGCCTTTTTTGATCGGTACACCAAACTGACGAACATGCTCCAACTCTAATTCATCTGCGAGTTTGCGAATATCTGCGTATGGAATGTTTTCATCATATTCAGCTTGGGCCAATCGATGCGCGCTTTGTGCACTTAACCCCAAACAATTCATCAGATATGATTCGGAAAACTCAACACCGGTCAATTCAAGAGATGCCTGTTTCAATGTTTGAAACCGTAAACGTTCAGTATCAAACATTGTTCCATCCATATCAAAAATGGCGCCCAGAACCAAATCATTATTAAATTTAAGCATTTAACCTCCGTTATTTTTTATGTGAAAAGAATAACGGAGAAAACTATTGATTCAGTACTTTGAGAATTAATGAAACAATTGTGGTTATTTTTTAATCAAAAAGCTTGCTTTTAAAATCTATTTTGTAAAATCAATCGCTGATCAAGTAACATCATGTAATCAAAACCCACTGTTGTCAGGATAGGCCTATCTTCACACCGACCTATTGAAGTAAGTATACAAGTCTCTGCATATTTCACTCAGTTACTCGCTTCACGGTTTGAGTTTTGGTTTGAAATAAAAAGAATACGATTAAACCAAGCATCACTAAAAATAAAAAATAATACGGAAATTCTTTGTGCCACTGGTATAAACCCGTACTAATCAGTGGCCCGACAACAAAACTCAAAGCCTGAGTGGCTGTACACCAACTTGCCACCTTAGTCTGTAACGCACTGGGCGCCGTTTGCGCTGCACCCGTTGTAAATGCAGGGATTAAACATGCTACCGATATACCATATAACAGGTACGTGGCTTGAAATATCCGTAATTCATTGGTGAAAACCGAAATCAGCAAGGCTACTGCCATGCTAAACAGCCCAACCCACAGTAAGCGATATACGGACCAATTTAAATACTTAGAAATCAGCGTTTGCATAATCACCAAAGCAATACCGACGACAAGAGAACATTCTGCAAAATGCACTGCGCCTTCTGCAGCAGTCATATTAAAGCGGTCTTGAATATAAAACCCGGCCGTTAAATTTACGGTCACGATGGCAAGATAGAGACTGAATCCCAACATTAACCAAGGATAGCATTGCTGAATGCTCAAATCCGTAGATGGTATCTCATCCTTAGCTGTCACTGGCTTTTCAACGCTATGCTGTTCGGTATGTCGATCAAAGCTGAACACCAAGACCACAGAAATCAACGCTAAAATAATGATTGCTGCCCAAAGCGGCGTCATGATTCCACCAAAGCCCAGCAGCAAGGTGGTTAGAAATGGACCAATGATCACGCCTGCACTATTTAATGCACCGAATTTTGACATTGCTTGTGAACGCTGCTGCTCATTGCTAAAACGGGTCATCACATAAGTTTGCAAGGCAATCTGTGGCATCGCCATAAATACCCCAGTCGCTGCGCGTGACAACATTAATAAACTAAATAGCAGCAACATCCCTATATGAACAGTAAGGCCATACATCAACACGGCTGTAAATAGCCCCCATGTCACAGCCATGCCCACAAAACCGATACTCAAGAGTTGATAAATCGAAAACTTAGATTGATTTTTTGAAATGTAAATGGCACCGACAGCCATCAGCAGCGCACCGACGGAAACCATCGCGCCACCTTGTAGCTCAGTAAGTTTTAACTCACGAACCAATGGCGCCAACAGCGGCAATATCATCGAGAAACTTGCACCATTGGCAAGACTGGCGGCAATAAACAGTTTGTTATTTCGATCCATTATTTTTGTTATCCATTTTTAATGGCTACGTTATAAACAATAGAGGTGACTTAAGCCACCTCTATTTTGTAAGTCACGATACCGTGCTTTAAACCCGATTCAGGAGTTAAATTAGTATTTCACCGTATAACTTAAACCGTAGGTACGACCTTGAGCAGCTAGGCTAGAAATTGGGCCATAGACAGTTTCAACCGACTGGCTGTATACCGATTTATAATCCGTATTCCACACGTTGTAGACACCAAAGCCCACATTACCCGGTCCTACTTTTGCATTGGCAATCACGTCCATCGTTGCAAAGCCTTTAATTGCCGCTGCTGGAGCAGATCCATATTTCACAGCGTCTTTTTGGGCTTTGTCTGTACCGCCAATCGCTAAAGCTTGAACACGTAGGCTCATGTCATTATCAAATTGCCATTCTGAAAATGCTGTTCCTTTTAAAGGTGCTACACGAATAGCATCCAACTCTTGCCAGTCACCTTGGGTATTTTTAAATTGGCCCGTGGTATATGCAACTGTGCCCCCAACCGTCCAATTTGGTTGAACTTGATAACTGGCATTGGCTTCGACACCATAGATACGCTCATCGGTATCAATAACATCAATGGTGTAATTCGGCGCACCAAATTTCAGGCTTTTATCTGAGTCATTATAAAAAGCTGTCACTCCTGCATTTAAACCACCGGCATTTTGTACACGCCAACCGAGTTCATAGTTATTGACTTTAATCGGGTCAATGGTTTGGCTATTAATCACAGAATTTGCTGGCACATCACGCAGCATACGTTGCACATCGGGCAAGTTTGAACCTTGTGAGAAATTGGCAAACACTTGCTGTGCATCAGTTAAGTGATACACCGCGCCAACATTAAACAGCGTTGCATCATGTTTTACATTGCCGCCATTCAGTGTTTTCGCCACATAGCCTGGGGTTAAATCTGCAGTAATGGCTTCCATATAAGGCACAGATGAATCGACATCGCTTTCTACACGTTCATGGCGAATGCCAGCTTGTAAGCCAAGTTGGTCGGTTAATTCATATTGCGCTTGGGCAAATACGCCAAGTTTTTCTGTTTCAACATCTGGGCCAAAGGCATAGTAGTTAAACGGCTGATAACTCAAACCATTACTTTGAATAAACGTTGCGCTGTCATACATTTGGATATTTTGTTGATCTTTTTCATTTTCATAATCCACACCATAGGTTAGCCCCAGTTCACGACCATTTAAGTTAAGATCTTTTTGTAGAGCAACACGTGCGCCTAACACATCAATATCGGTTTCTGACTGATACACCAAGAAGAGTTCAGGTGCCATTTGACGTGCAGATGGGAACCAACGTGCCTTTTCATTTCGATAATATGTTTCAGCGTTTAGACGATGTCCTAAAATATCTTGATTTTCATATTGCGCATTGACGCTATAACGTTCAGTTTGTGGTTGTTCAGCGAGTTGTAAGCCTTTTACCGCATTTAATGACAACGGCAGCTTTCCACCCACGGGCTGCGAGCGCAGCGCATTTAAATTTGGACCATAGTCAGGGCCATAGTCACTATCTTGTTCATCATTATAATATTGCGCACCGAAACTCAGCGTTTGACCATCAGCAATTTTCCAACTGACACGACCATTTAGATCTAAAGTGTCGGTATCTTGACGGTCTGTTTGCGCAATTTCAGGTCCAATACGGTTGCCATGACTATCTTGTATTTCACCACGTTTGGTATAGCTTGCACCTAAAGTTCCGCGTAAATTGCCTTGATTAAAGTTCATGGTTTGTGCAGCTTCATAAGCCAGAGCATCAGACTTAAAGTTATTACCAGAAGTAATACCGACTTTCGTTTCAAAACTCAGCGGCTCAGATCCACCACGTTTGGTAATGATATTGATAATACCGCCTGTCGCACCTGAACCATAAATACTACTTGCGCCAGAGACCACTTCAATTCGTTCAATCATCGACGGGCTAATACTCGCCAGTTGTCGAGATCCATCACGATATCCCGTTTGCGGCACACCATCAATCATGTATTGCACCACACGTCCACGCATGGTCATCCCATAGTTAGACGTTGTACCACTTGAAGGAGTCAGTGATGGCACCAATAAACCAACAATATCAGCTGTGCTTTTACCAGCATTGGCTTGTTTTTCAATTTCTTCTTTGGGAATGCTGTATACCGTACCCGCAATATCGGCAATGCTTTTCGCAGAACGAGTTGCCGTCACAACAATCGGTGCCATTTTAGTAGCTTCTGCAGTTTGCGTTTCGACCGCAGCATTTTGTGCTGTGTCTGATGTGACGTCTTGCGCATAAAGCTGAGTACAAATTGCAAGGCTGAGACAAGTCATTTGCATCGGTAGAGCTAAACGTTTCATATTCTTTTCCATTTCTTAGAGTTCCGATTGAGTCGGAAGTGTTTGAGTTTTTAAATTTTGTGTTTTTAAAACAATGCATTGACTAATTAAGACACTGATCGCGGAGCCGATTGCCAGTACCAAGTAAAAATGTCCATAGCCTAATGATTTTGCGAGAAAGCCTGAAAATGCGCCGCCAATAAAGTAAACGAGCAATTCAAAGCAAACTAATATGGTGAAATCGGTACCTGCCTGTTCTTTAGAACTGGTCTGCATGAAATAGGCATAGAGTGATGTCATGGCGATATAACGAATGGCTAGCATCAACACGACAAATAGACCTAAAAGCAGATGCCATTGATTCAACCACTCCAATACAACGGCTGCCCCAATGACGGCATATAGCAATGTACGTAACCATCCTGCCCAGACCAACAATTGCGTCGCTTTGATTTTTTTCAGCAATACAGCTGCACTAACAGCTGCAATCAGACCGACACCGGCACCGACCACAGACATCAACACCCCGATCTGAGACAGTGACCATTTTTGATCGATCAACATGGGATTCAGCATTGCCATAGCGGGTGCTTCCACCACGCGATAACAAACGATGAGCAGCAAGGCCCAACGAATCGCAGGTCGTTTAAACGCTTGTCGTAGGCTTGGTTTGGCTTTGGCAATTTGAGTTTGTGGTTCTTCTTGAATAAAAAACACAGCAAACATGGTTAAAAATGTCAGCAGCGCTAAAGTTGTGAGCGCTGACTGCCAACCCCAATATTGGTAAATCCATAAAGTTGCAGCGCCACCTAGCATGCTACCGACGGCCACCCCAATACTCTGTGCCATACTGCCCAGACGGTAATTGCCTTCAGTAAATTTCTCTACGGTATAACCATCAATCGCAATATCTTGCGTTGCTGCAAACGTTGAAATCCATAAACCAACAATGACAAATAAAGTCAGCCCATAAGAAAACTGCGTAAAGGCTAAAACCAATACCCCCAGTACCAATGCGATTTGCGTGAATAATAGCCATGTTTTACGTTTACCGAGTTTTTTGAGATAGAGCTGATCGATCCAAGGCGCCCAAAAAAACTTGAATGCCCATGGAATGTAAAGCAGCGATAACATGCCGATCCAGCGTAAATCTACCCCTTGATGTCGTAAAATGGCAGGCAAAGCCACATTGTAAAAATACAAAGGCAATGCATGTGCTAAGTACAAAATAATCACGACGCTCAAACTCAGGACTGAAATTTGAGATGGTGAAATTGCATGATTTAATTTTCTTGAGTGTTGTTGCATATCCACCTCTGCACTGCCCATTGCAGCGCATCAGACTGTTCTAATGAAACGTAATAAGGCACACGCCACGCTGCATGCAGCGCGGGTGTATTTAAACGTTTGAAGTCATCTGGATCTTGCGCAATACGCACCAAACCCAAACAATATTGAAAAAAGAGATGTTTAAACTTCTTGTACCAAACGGCCTGTATTTGCCGATATTCTTCAGGAAAAGTCGTTCCCTCAGCCGTTTGCATAACCAAAACAAAGGGCTGACTTTTCAGAAAAAAGCGCTCAACTTGAGTCAACCATTGTTCAAACTCTTCCACTGAAACATGCGCTGAAAAGCGCATGTCCAGTATGTGCATGTGGGTGCAGCGATAACTCATGACACCGCCTTAGCTAGTTGCTGATGCTGAAATGCCTTGGAGTCGTTTAAGTAATGACCAAATTTTGAATAAAATGTTTCTCTAAAGCAGTAATACAACATGGCGGTCTTTTCAGGCATTGGGATTAGGCGCTGTGCTTCATAGCACATGTCTTCAACCACGACGGCATAAGGCTTCACACTATGATCAGGCTCTCCCACAATCTTGGCTGATGCGGCATTTTCAAAGATATAAAAACTCAATAAACGCATGACAGGACGTAAATAGCCTTTACCAAAAACGGACTTTTCACCAAATAACAAATGCCAACCTAGATCCAGCTCATCACCGTCGTAGTACAAACCTAAACGATCCCGTTTTCCCTCGTAAATCTCTGTGTAGCCCACATCTTCACCATTGACTCCTACAATCAAAATTCGGTGATGATCATCCGCCAGCATTTTTTCGTAATACACTTTTAGTTCAGTTTCTGACTTATTGAGCTGCCATTGTGGAATCACATGCGGTTCATGCATCCATTTATGAACCAAAGCCATATCTTCTGGATATTGCATTTGTCGTAAGTAGTATTGCGTCTCATTCTCATGGTATTCATAAAAATCAGGTAGTTGTCGTGATAACGTTGTCATGATGTCGTCCTTTAAATTTGTTTAATCTTTTCTGTTCTTAGCTCAAAAATCTGTTTATGACGCAATACGATTAGTTGTCGTTTTCTGTTCGGCGGTATGCTGTTGTTTCGCCCACTGATTTAAAGTGCTTGGACTCACAGGGTTTGCAATAGGATCTAAAAATACAGGTACTGGTCGTTCTGCTTCGTCGTTATAACTTGTGGTAAACAGTCGAACTCGGTTCAGACAAATTTTCTCGAAACGTGGACGGAACATGCTGAATTTTTCAATACGATCTGCCAATTCAGGATGTGCTTGATGAAATTCGTCGATCACGCTGGAGATGGTTTGCCAAAACTCAAGTTCTGTATGCTCTGGATAATCTTCAAGGAAGACATTACAGATATAACGGTAATGCACCATGAACAAACCTGTAAAGATAAAGTGACTAAGTTCTTCAGCAGGATGACGCAGTAAAATTTGCCCTTCAGTTGGTAAATTTTCGAGTTCAGGAAAATCTTCATCAACTAAATTGACATCATCAATAAAGTCCTTCAGCACCATTTTTTTCGGTAAGCCATTTTCATGGATCAACATGGTGTTTTCACCGTGGGGAGAAAAAGCCAAACCATATTTGTATAAACAAATCAGTAGCGGTGTTACACAAACTTCAGCAAAACGTTTCAGCCATTGCAAAGGGGTCAAACCTGAAGCCTCAATCAACACGGATAAAATAGACCGACCATTTATGTCTCGATGCAACAATGCTGCTTGGGAAAGTGCTAACTGGTGTTCACCAATACATGGCTCGACACTTTCACGCCATAAACAACCAAACAATTCTTTAAATTGGTAAGGCGCACCGTCTATCTGATCAAAACATGGCTGTTGCAAAGTTAAACTTGCAACTTCACCCAAAAATGCTACCTGTGTTTTTTGCAGGTCTACATCATGATGTTGAATGTCCTTCAGCCAAGCGGTCACCGCAGGTGCAGCTAAATTTCGTTTTGAAGGCAAACCTCGATATACCGCCGTATTAAAGATACTGACAGGTAACTTTACATAATGACGTTCAGGATGACTGGTATTGCATAAAGTACGAATTGATTGCATTGGCACATAGTCATCTTGTCCAATGTCCAGCTCTACAATGCGCTGATCGACGATTTCATTGGCATAGGTCGGGATTAACCACTGATGCCATTGCCATGCATGTACAGGAATAAAGTAATACTCAGTAGCATTTAAGGCGTTGTCCGCCAATTGCTGTTGAAAATCGTGTAATTGCGCAGAATTCAATTCATGGCGATATAAGCTTTTCGCATCCCAAGCCTCGGTCGAACGAAACTCAGCTAAATCACGATGAACAGCTAACCATAAGACTTTGACCGTTGGAGAAATCTCTGGTGCGGAGCTTAAATAATCATCATAGCCAAAGCCCATACGGCCTTTACTCATAATAAGCCATGGGTGTCCACGTAACATGCCTTCAATTTGATAGTGTGGCGCTGACAAGACAGCATGACTCAGCAATCGCTGTTCATCAAAAACATGGGCTTCTGCTAACCATGTATTGTTCATTTCTTTAATCAAATATGCCTTGGTAAATGGTTTCACCTCAGCTTGATTTGAAAAAGCACGAATAAATTCATGCAGATTCCATGCGGGCTCTGTTGTCGATTCACTTAACTCTCGAACGCTCCCTTCAACAATACGCCAATGCCCAAGCAGAAACTGAGTCGCTTCAAATTGATACGTTTTATCATCCAGTTTGAGTTGCCAAGTGTTATTTTCCACTGGCTGAATCTGAATAATTTCTTCATATAAAAACTCAGCAATCGCCATTTCAATCAGTCTTTGTCCTGCACGGCGCCACTGCGTTTGATTTATCTTTAATTTTGCAAATGTCATTATAATTTCTCGAGTTTAACCGTATTCTGTTCTTGCTTATTCGGCATGGTCGTATTGCGGTTCATTGCATAGTTGGCAATGGTTTTTTTAACGGAAAATGGTCTTTGGATATTGGTTTGCGCTGATTTCTTCACAATGCCCATACTGTGCATTTCAGCATTTTCACTGGGTGAAAAATGTTGGAAACTTTGCGCTTGATCACCTAAATCGTATAAGTTAAAACCCAATAATTGATTGGCAATGACCGCTGCACGGTGGGCTCCAAGCCCTAAGTCTGGTGTTCCTACACCGTGACTGTGCATTTCCTGATTTTGAACAAAAATTTCACCAACAGCGTCATGCTGTACTCGGTAGTCCTGACTGATTTTCCAACGACCGAATTCATCACACTGAATCAGCGGTTTTAGATATTTGAGATATTGCCACTCTGGACTGTGATATCCCGTTGAAGCCACAACAAAGTCTGCATCTAGATAGAATTGTTCTGCTGTGACTTTGTGCTGAAACTGCAAACGGATGCCCGCGCCATGCGGCTCGGCAGCGACCAAACCCACCTGAGCATGTAAATGCGTCTGTTGAATATTTTGACCAATGCTCCGGTGATATAGTTTTTGGTAAATATCACGAATGGTTTTTGCACTGATGCCCTTATATAACAGGCCTTGTTGCTTCAATAGTTCGGCTTTATTTTCTGGGCTCAGTTGATAAAAATGCGCGGTATAATCCGGACTAAAATGCTCCAATCCAAGTGGTGCATATTCCATCGGGAAAAACCCATTAGAACGGGTCAGCCAATGCAACTTAAACTGCGCTGTTGTGGTCTGATCCTGAATATATTGACGATCAAACAGACCCATAAAGACTTCTGCCGAAGACTGGCCTGATCCCAGTACAACCACATTCCCTTTCAAGTGATTTAACGCTGCATTGCAATAATTTGCAGAATGTAAGCAGCGCTCCGGATATTGCTGTTGTATGTCTTTTAGACACTGTGGTAAATGCGGAACATTACCCGAACCAATGACCAAATTTCGGCATTGATAACGTCTAAAACGTCCATCTTGCTCAACCATGACTTCAAAGCCTTGCTCTTGGGCATAAATGGCTTTTACGGTTGATTGATATTGAATATGCTCTAGTTGGTCTGCAACCCACTGACAATAATGATTATATTCACGTCTAGGAATCTGAGCTTGTTCTAAAAAATAGAATTTATATAAACGCTGCTGTGCCTTTAAATAGTTTAAAAAACTAAAAGGACTGGTTGGATCAACCATGGAAACCAGATCGGCCATGAACGGCACTTGCAATACCGTATTGGGCAATTGCATACCCGCATGCCAGTCGAACTGTGGTTTCTTTTCAAAAAATTGATACTGCAAATGATTTTGCTTATGTAGCAAACTCGCCAAACTGAGGTTAAATGGCCCTAAGCCTATCCCAATAAAATCAAGCATATTGCACATCCTTCTGTTCCACACATAAAGGATTTGGCAACTGTACATAAACCGATTGCTGATCGACTGGGGCAATCAATTCATCCAGCTCATACAAGCGCGTCAACAGATTACCCTTATACGGCAAGGTCGGCTGATAAAGTAATGAATGAATCAATGAACTTTCTGGATAAGCCTGATATAAGTCCAACAGTTCATTTTGCAATATCGATATCAGCACTTGCTCTTTGACATATCCAGTTGCACCAATTGCGTTGATAATGCCGAATAAAGTATTACCAAAGAAATAATAGCTAAAGCGCTCATCGACAAAGGCTTTGGAACCCACGGCATGCGCTTTTTCTTGCAACTCTGGAAACGCGCTTAAGACATCACCTGCAAGTTCTTCAATATAGTAAAAGCCTTGATTGTCACGCAGCCATAGATATTTAGGCATTGCATTTTCAAGCTCAAGTAAGACATTTTGCTGATGTGATTCAAAAGCCATTCCGTATCGGTGATACAAATACATCAGTGGTTTTAGACTGATAGCTAAGAATTGTTTAAACCAATTGATCGCAATGGCGCTTTGATCAAGTTCAGGTTGTTGTTTTGCGATTTGTTCGAATAGTGCATTAAAACGGCTTATCGGCTGTGCAGGATGATCTTGACACAATGATGCAATACAACTCACCTGCTGCTTTTCACTAAAAGGCTGATCACGGAAGATGCAAATAGTTTCATCGACTATTTCATCATCTATGCTCAATGCCATCCATGCAGGATCATTCACCGCTTTGAGCGTTGGGCATTGTTTTAAAATACGTTCACCAAGACTTGAATGCCAAAGTCGATGGGTCATTTCACCACGGTGGCATTCTTTGGCAAGATTGACTCGGATTGAATTGGTGATCATTACAGATAGTGATGGTTTTAACATCCACGGCGCTGCAAAACTTGCCATAGTCCGTACCGAAGTTGTTGGGGAAAATGACCAAGCTTTCTCGCCAAAATCGATAATTTTTAATTTGGTTTTTAAACTTTTAAACCATGCTTTTGACTGTAAATAACGTGCTTGCCAAGGATGCAAAGGCAATAACTTATAATGCGAATAGGCATTGAGCAGTGCTTGATCTGTTTCTGATAAATGCCATTGCAATTCGCTTTTCAATTGCGTTGATACAGTTTGATCTAAAGCTGAACCTTCTTGAATATATTCTGGAGCAACCAACCAATAATGCAGTTGGCTGAGACCTTTGGCTTCTGGCGAATACCTTTCCCAATCTTCATGCACAAAACCAACCCGACTTTTCGGTGCAGGATGCATGCTGTGCCCTAAAATTAAGGCCTGTTCTGATTCAATGAAACTTTGTTCCGCTTGGACCAAGGCCTCTAAATCATGTTCACGTAGTGTCAAAAATTGTGTAAGCGCTTCACGACTTTCGATCCAACGCTCTAATAATGATGAAGCATCCAGTGTATGACCTGACTCTTGTACGAGCTGTTCAAGCAATAAACTCGCGATCGCGGTGATACTAAATGACAGTTTCTGTCCTTTATTAAAAACGTATGGGAGATCTGCAAGACGATGTCTACCAACAAGGCTGACATAAGATAGTGGTACAAATAACTGTGATTGAATGCAATCTAAAGGGATGCATAACAACGTCAAGCCTTGGCTAAACGTCAATTGTGATGAATTCTGTTGATACTTTTCCAGCAAAATACCTTTACCGGTTTCTTGTGAGTATGCATTGACAAGATGCTGCATCGCCAAGCGATTAGCAAGCTCTTTCATCTGACCATATCCTCTATTTTTAAGCTTTTCCAAGCTTTGTCATGTAATTATGTTTCTTTAACTGTGCAAGTCATGCTTAGTACGCTGGCCAGCGTGAAACTATGTTAATGATAATCATTATTGTTAATAATTGCATTTTTGTGAAGATTTGCTACAGGATTGCAAATTTGGTCTTATCTCTATGTATTTAAAAATTAATTTTTTTGATATGAACTTTTCTGTTTTTATTTATACAATTTTCTGAAATGGAACTAAATGATAATTTTCTCATTTAGCATAGAACAAATGAATCGAATTGCTTATTTTTTAGCCAAATCATCACATTGTGCAACTTAAACTAAAAACCCATGTCTTTTACATGGGTTTTTATATTCTGCTTTGAACCAAGCTTTTATTTAAATCAAAGAACGAAATGTGCAGTTAAATTTTAATCATTGAAGACTTTACTGGCATCATACTGATCATGCATCTTTATTGACTATAAGCATGTATTTCATAACAAACACCTACTGATTTCTGATCCATATCTTCTATTCAGACTGGCTATACAGCATGAATGATGAATATGTACTCAAACGATTGGGGTGAAATCAATCAATTGATTTAACAACCCAATCCAAAAACTTGTGCTTATCAAAAAAGTCTGGCGCAGCATTCGCAAATACACTTTTTTCTCTGTTGTTAAATATTCCTTTGTAATAAAAAGACCTATCTGCGGTAAATTTTGACTCATCCCCTTCATGTAATTCTTTAAAGAAAATCGATAACTGCATAAATCGACTTTTAGACGCTAAACCATGTTTTTCTAATACAAAATTATAGATTTGCTCAATAATCGCTTTAGTATTTGAATAAGGCATTTTGTTGTCTCTTTATTAGATCGCTCTTTCAAATTACAGCTTTTAAATTAAAATACAACTGTTTTAGTCGGATTTTAAATACCTATTTTTTATAGGTATTTTTACATTTAAATATAATTAAGCACTATTAATGAATGAGCCTCTAAACATGAAGTTTTACTAAATTTTGCTTCTGCAACTTCATGGATTTTCGTTATTCAAAGCTAAAACGGAAATAACAAAAAAAGCCCACATTTCTGTGAGCTCTAATGTGCAACGCTTCAAAAGTCGGGAGTGTCACAAGTTTCCTTGCTAAACTGATCCGCAACATTGGTTGCTAGCTTAATATTAATATACCGAATATTTTGTACAAAAAATCCACTTTTGGGGCGTGCTTTTTGAACTTAACGAATGAGTATCACTTAGTGCCCTATTGGACATACCATGCATAAGATCAACTCTTATCGAAATTTTACAAAAACCAAAAAGAACAAACTAAATCTAACAGATAACATTCACTTTCTATTTCTTAATTTCGATATAAAAACGAGTCATACATAATGCAAGCCGTAATAACAATTGGCGATAAAACTACTCATGGCGGAATTGTAACCGAAGTAGATAATACTTTTGTTATCCAAGGAAAAGCCTCACATCTTCAGGGCATGAAACACTTCTGTCCTAAATGCAAAACAATAGTTACAGCAATTGCAAGCAATAACCTTGTTGTTATTAATGGCAAGGCCATGATAGTTGCAGGAGATAAAACTACCTGTGGTGCTACATTTCTACCTAGTCAAAATTTAGTTGGGAAAACATCTGGTGACATGTCAGGATCAAAGAGTTCAAACTCATTTGCATCAACATCTCAAAATTCCAATAATTTAACTAACAGCTTTAGCACTGAAAGAGAAAAATATATAAATTATTATATTCCTCAAAATTCTACAGATATCTTTATTAGTCATAAAGCCGTTATTCAACCCTTTGATGAAGGTGTCCAAGTTCTATCAGGCGCTGTCAGTTATTTTTTAAATTACGTTTTAAATGACAAAAATTTATTTATCAGTGTCTCAATAAATGCTTTTCCGCTATCTGAAAGTGGAAAGGTTCTACCTTATGGTAGTGTAAAAGTAAGCCGTGAAGGAAAGCTTTTGACCACAACTAAATTAACAGTTGGAAAAGGAATTTGGGATACAGATAAAAAGAAAGCACCACTTGGAAGTTGCAATATCACGTTACCAGAGCCAAACTTACAACTCGTTGAGGTTGAATTAACACTAGGATACACAGTGAAACCAGCAGATAGTGTGGGATACGTAACCCCTATTCCTCCATATAAGAAATATACTTTTAAACTAAATTCAGCAGCTAAGCGTGTAAACTAATGAAACAAATAATATTTCCATTATTACTATCAATCCTTCCACTTTCAGCTTGTGGTAATTCAAGTGAAACAGCCCCCCTTTCACAAAGTTCAGCAACTAGAGCTGATGCTGAGCTTTCTCCAGAAAGTAAAGAAATCATCAATGAATATAATCAGATACTAATTCAATCTCAAAGTGATTTGGACCCTCAAAAAACCAGTCAAAAGCTCAAAAAAATTCTACCTAAAATTTCTAAAATTAACTCAGAGAATGAACGAAATAACCTTTTACTAAACATCAATATGCGTCTTGGCAATTATGAAGAAGCCTTTGCTATTACAAATACAATTTTAGAAAAAAAAGAAACAACCAATATGAAAAATTTTCAATGTTTACTCATTGAAGTTTTAAACAAACCAAAAAAGAATATTGAAGACTGTTATTTATACAATGCTAATTTATATAAAAAACAGTTAGATAATATGCCCAAAAATGATCCCTATTACGACCAAACAGAATGGGCTTACTATGCGAGCTTATTCCATGCAGGTAAAACAGAATATAAATCTAAATTAAAGAAGCTTGTGGACTCAAAAAAATCTCCAGAAGACAAAGAAATATATGAGTCGCTCTATGAAATAGAAACAATTCCTGATGGTAGAAAATCTATTTTAGATAATTACAAATCCCAAATGTAATGCAAAAAAAAACCAACCCATGGTTGGTTTACAACATTATCAACATATATACATGCAAAGCTGACAACCCGCATTTCACATCAAATTTGGCATCAATTTCTGCGCGCTCGGTATTTCTCATATCAACTCAAGTAGCACCATAAATCTACCTACTAATAATCATATTTAGCCTACGATCCTAAATTTAGTACTCTGTATATCCAATATAAAAAGCTGCATCATGTCCAATAAATCTGTGACACTTGATGCGTCATCAAGCAAAAAGCCGCTCAATGCGGCTTTTGTTATTTTATAGATTTTGAAGTGGAAGGTATTCCCTCTAAATTCACTTAAATTTAAGTAGTCAAAAACAGCATTTAAACATCAATCACATCAGCAAAGTTTGCGCCCAAAACTTTTGCTAAATCTTCGGGTTTTAAACCAATATCCAAACCACGCTTACCGCCACTCACATAGATTTTAGCTAAGTTCTGTGCAGAAACATCGATCACAGTTTTTAAGCGTTTTTTCTGTCCAACTGGACTAATACCACCAACCAAATAACCGGTTAAACGCTCTGCATCTTTTGGGTCTGCCATTTTTAGTTTTTTACAGCCAAATGCTGTGGCCACTTTTTTCAAATTCAGCTGATATTCCACTGGCAATACGGCAACAAAGTAATTTTTATCGTCCGTAACCATCAAGGTTTTAAACACTTCTTCGGCGGTTAAACCAAGTTTTTCCGCAGCTTCTAAACCAAAACTTTTTGCTTCTGGGTCATGATCATATTCATGAAGTGTAAAGTCGATTTTATTAGATTTTAAGAGTTTACATGCAGGTGTCATTGCTTTTTCGTCATTCCATTCGGACAACTAGGAAAACTCGATTATAAGCCTATTCTCGAAAGACCGGCGAAGACTTTTATATTTTTCATGAACACGACTTGTGCAATAAGTTTGAGTTGAATACATTTAAACAAAGCAAAAATTTTAAAAAATATGACAACGCTGACTCAAGACCTCATCCAATTATTAACTGTAGTGCCCAAAGATCAGGGCTACTTTTTGGCACAGAGCAAACCTCTGTTTGGTGACTATATTTTTGGTGGGCAATTACTTGCTCAGAGCATAGTCAGTGCATCCTATACCTGCACACTCCCACTTCACTCTTTACATGCCAACTTTATTTCTGCGGGTCATGCAAATCAGCCCGTCTTATTTAAAGTCGAAAATTTACGTGATAGCCCTAGTTTTTCTACACGACAAGTGACCGCCATACAGCATGGCAAACCAATATATATGGTGATGTTGTCCTATATGAATAACGAAACGGGTATAGAGTATCAAATACCTGAACCAGATCTGATCCAACAGTTTCCACCAAGTATGCTCAAAGAGGAGCAATTCTATAAATCGCAAATCCAATCATCTATTTCACCTGAATATCTATCCACATTTTTACAGCCTTTTCAGCTTATATCTAAACCAATTGAATACGTGCTGACAGATTTGCCACCGTCCGATCAAGCTTCTGTCTTAAATCAAAATCAGTATGCTGAATATTTAAAACTCCATGATGCTTTAGATGCACAATTTGACCAACTTCATATACATCAGGCCATTGCAGCATACTATTCAGACTACAATTTATATTCTGCGGCGCTCAAAACACATGGTTTAAATTATCTGTCTCCTGAGCTCATCGCAACCAGCCTTGATCATTCGATGTATTTTCATCATGCCGTTCGGGTAGATGATTGGGTTTTCTATGACATGAATACCACCCGAACCTCCCAATCACGTGGGCTTACTCATGGGCAAATGTGGCAAGATGGAAAATTAGTCGCAAGCACCACACAAGAAAATTTAATGCGTTATACAGGCGAATCGTCAGCCCTGTGACAATCTTTAACATTCAAATTCTTGTTAAAATAAGCATCAAGCGTATAAAATTCATGCAAATCATACCGCTATAACAATAATATGCCTTCAATCTACCAACTTAAACCTGCATTTCAAAACCTGCTTCGACCTTTGGTTAAATCACTTCATCATCTTGGTATTACAGCAAATCAAGTAACACTACTGGCAATGTTCATTTCGCTTGCTGTGGCATTTTTCATTTATATTTATTTCTCTCACAACGGTATTGGTATTTTACTGTTGATTTTCCCTGTATGGATGCTTATTCGTATGGGATTCAATGCCATAGATGGCATGCTGGCACGTGAGTTCAACCAACAATCCAAACTCGGTGCTTTTTATAATGAATTATGTGATGTGATTTCTGACTCAGCACTCTATTTTAGTTTAATTTGTTTTGCTTTTATTCAAGCTGAACTGCTGATTTTAACATGTTTTCTCGCCATACTTGCTGAATATACAGGTGTGATGGCGCCATTAGTGGGTCAAGAACGTCGCTACGATGGTCCAATGGGAAAAAGTGACCGTGCTTTTGTATTTAGCATCATCTGTATCGTGATCGTGGCTTCTTCTATATTTAACTTCGGTTTAAATACATTGTCTCTTATTTGCAACAGTATTTTGATTATTATCATCTTTTTATTATTTATCACGATTTATAACCGCATTAAAAATAGCATTATCAACCCACAATAAATTTCAGTTTAGATCGTCAGTCGATTCATTATTTTGAGAACAACACAATGTATAACAATACTCAGCATACCTTTACGAGCCATGATGGAACATCCTTGTTTTATCAACATTGGGAAAATAGCAGTTTAAAAAGCAACCGTAAGAAAAAAGCGGTGATCTTATTTCATCGTGGCCATGAACATTCGGGACGAATGGCGCATTTGGTCAATGAGTTGAATTTGCCTGATTTTGATTTTTTCGCTTGGGATGCGCGAGGTCACGGTAATACTCCTGGTGAACGAGGAGATGCACCGAGCTTTTCTGCATGCGTTCAAGACATTCAATATTTTGTTCAGCATATAGAACAAAATTACCAAATTCGATCAGAAAATATAGCAATTGTAGCTCAAAGCGTTGGCGCTGTTTTAGCCGCGACATGGGTGCATGATTATGCCCCTAAAATTCGTGCTTTATGCCTTGCCTCGCCTGCATTTGACATCAAACTCTATGTGCCTTTTGCAAAACCCGGCTTAACACTCCTCAACAAATTCGCCGGCAACTTTTTTATCAATAGTTATGTCAAAGCCAAAATGTTGACGCACGATACTGCACGTGCGCAAAGTTATGACACTGACCCGCAGATCGCTCGGGCCATATCGGTCCGTATGCTGCTGGGTCTATATGCAGCCTCAGATCGAATCGTTAAAGATGCACAAAATATTTTCGTTCCTACACAGGTTTTATGTTCAGGATCTGACTTCGTGGTGCATCAAAAACCGCAATTGGCGTTTTATCAAAAACTCCCTCATCCAATGAAGGAATTTCACGTCTTAGACGGTTTTTATCATGATACTTTGGGTGAAAAACATCGCAAAATCGCCACAGATAAAATCCATCGCTTTATTCAACAATGTTTTAAACAACCCTATTCCGCACCTAAACTTTTAGATGCCGATAAAATTGGCCCGAGCTGTGCTGTTGCAGAAACCTTAAGTTCAACGCTTCCAAAACACTCTTTAAAACATGCATTTTGGAGCTTAACCAAACAAAATCTTAAAATTGGTAGTCTCTTTTCCAAGGGCTTAAAAATTGGTGAAGAGACAGGATATGACTCTGGCAGCACCTTAGATTTTGTCTGCAGAGATCAATCAGAAAGCCAAAACGCACTGGGTAAAATCATCGATCGACAATATTTAAATGCAATTGGTTGGCGTGGTATTCGCGTTAGAAAACAAAATATTGAAGCGCTATTAACGAAATATGCTTCTAAGTTAAATGATGCCCAACACGCGGTACGGATTATGGATATTGCAGCAGGCCATGGCCGATATATTTTAGATGCTGTACAAAAACTGCCTGAGCAGCCTGAATCTATTCTGCTCAGAGACTACAGTTCAATCAATGTACAAGCGGGTCAAGCAATGATTGAGCAAAGAGGTTTAAGCCAGATTGCCAAGTTTGTAGAAGCGGATGCATTTGATACCACATCACTAGCCAGTGTTGAACCTAAACCTACTCTAGCCGTGGTCTCAGGTTTATACGAATTATTTAGTGATAATGATTTACTTAGACAGTCCTTATCAGGCTTGAGTCAGGCCATTGAGAAAGATGGTTATCTTATCTACACAGGTCAAATTTGGCATCCGCAACAAGAGTTTATCGCCCGTGCCCTGACCTCACATCGCCAAGGAGATGCGTGGGTCATGCGTTTACGCTCACAAGCCGAGATGGATGCCTTGGTTGAGCAAGCAGGATTCAAGAAAATCGATCAAGTTATTGATGAGTTTGGTATTTTCACCGTTTCCGTTGCACAAAAAATTTAAGCTCGGACGGTCAATCTTATGCATAAACTGGATCCGGAAACAGGAACTTGGAAATACGGCCTACTGTGTTTGGCATTTCTGGCACCTTTTTTCTTCTTAAGTTATGGTTTTGCCAATCAATACGCTGCGGGCTTAGCTTCCGTACCTGTTATCGTCTTTGAATGGGAAAAATATATTCCACTTTGGCCATGGAGTATTGTGCCTTATTGGTCGATTGATCTGTTCTATGGTTTGTCTTTATTGCTTTGTTGGAATAAGTTTGAATTAAAACAACATGTATTGCGACTATTCTCAGCACAAATCATTTCAATCAGCTGCTTTTTACTTTTCCCATTACGCTTTAGCTTTGAACGCCCCGAACTCACAGGTTTTTTCGGGTTGTGGTTTGATGTCTTGATGGGCTTTGATAAACCGTTTAATCAAGCACCCTCTCTGCATATTGTGCTACTGGTGATTCTTTGGGATTTTTTCCGTCGGCATAGCACAGGCAAACTAAAATATCTGGTAGATGGTTGGTCCTTTTTGATCGGTCTCTCGGTTCTAAGCACTTGGCAGCACCATTTTATAGATATTCCAACAGGTTTATTGGTCGGTGCCTTATGTTTATGGCTATTCCCGATGGCTGGCTCTGCGCCATGGGTTCAAAATAAACAAAGTCGTCTAAGCTTAAAGCACATTAAAATCGGCATCCTTTATCTGTTTGCTGCCTTATTGTGTAGCGCAATCGCACATGCAAAAGGTTGGTGGCTTTGGCTGCTCTATCCTGCAAGCAGTCTGCTTTTAGTTTCGTTTGCATATTTATTCAATCGACCGCATTTTTTTCAAAAACTCAGTCATGGTGATATGACCATTGCTGCAAAAATATTGTTTGCGCCTTACTTTGTATTTGCTTGGATCAATAGCCGAATCTGGACCTATCGCCATCCTGAAGATTCTAAAATCATCAAAATCAATCAGAGTTATATTTATTTAGGTCGCTATCCGTCCAAACAGGTCATGCAACAATATGATGCTTTACTCGATTGTTGCGCAGAATTGCCCACTTATCCAAAGTGCTCTTATGCCCAAAACTTGAGTTTAGACCTGATTCCTTTACAGGCCAATCAGCTGCATAATGCTGTAGATTCTTTAGAACTACTCTTGAAATCTAATAACAATGATGAAGCACAAAACATCTTGGTCTTCTGTGCTTTGGGATATTCACGAAGTAGTGCTGTAGTTGCCGCATTATTATTGAAACAACATCCGGAATATTCAGTCGAAGATGTTTTACGGATTATTCGCCATAACCGTCCTTGGGTCGTGCTAAAAGCACCTCAAATAAAACATTTAAATACTTATCGTTTGAAACTTAAAGGACTTGCACCATGAATTTACAACTTGTGGTGCTATCAAAGTTGTTACAATCCACCACTGGATTGCTCATTTCAGCTTATGTGGCAGCGATCCTCACGCTCTGGCTCATTATCCAGTTTGGTAATGTGATGCTATTCGATTTGCTATATTTATTAATTTGTCTAGTTTTGCTCGGAATACAACATTATTTAAGCCTGAGAATCAAATTTGATTCGGCACTTTTAGCCACTGTCGCTGAATACAGCCAAACTCAAAACCTTGAACAAACCACCAAGGAGCTGGACTTAAGTTTAATCAACTTAAAATTAATGCCTGCAAATAAATGTGGTCGCGCATGGGAGCTGCGTGAATTAGGTTGTCTGGCTTTATTTAAATGGCAGATCTTTGTGCTTTGCTTGCAATACATCGCATTCCTCTGCATATTTTTACTGTATAAATAATTCACAATAATTTGAAGCTATGCCAACTCCATTAGACACTTCAAGGAATGCTCACTCACCAATGAAAGGTAATTTTTTAAGCCGTTCAATTGCTCGCTATATTGCCTTTCTCACTCGTCGTGGTGCGCGGCTGCTCACGGGCGCGCGGAGTCTATGGGTCGGGTGTAAACCTGTAATGAAGCAGCGTATTTATTATGCAAATCATAATAGCCATATCGACTTTATTTTGCTTTGGTCATCACTACCGACAGATCTCAGACGGAATACGCGTCCTGTAGCGGCTTCGGATTATTGGCTAAAAGATGGCTTTCGACGTTTTCTCATTCAAGACACGTTTACTGGTGTCACTATTCAGCGAAATCGAGAGCAAAATCAAGATCCCTTAGAACCGATCAAAATCGTATTAGCGCAAGGTGACTCGATTATTTTCTTTCCTGAAGGTACTCGAAATTTAAATGATGACGTTGAATTATTAGAGTTTAAAAGCGGCTTATTTCATCTCAAAAATCAATTTCCAGATGTTGAAATCGTACCGGTATGGATCTCAAATTTAAAACGTGTCATGCCTAAAGGCGCGCTTATACCATTGCCATTATTATCTACCGTTATTTTTGGTAAGCCTTTAGAAGTTCATAATGAACAGAGTAAATCCGCGTTTTTAAACTACGCTCAGGAAGAATTACTCAAATTAAAAGCATTGGAGTATCAATAATGGAATTCACCAATGCGCAAATGACTTATGTATTGTTTGGTATCTTTGCGATTATTTTGATTATTGCCTCAACCATTGGCTCAATACTAAAATTTAAAGCGGGTTATGCACCTGCACCGGTCATCGACAATTTAAATGCGCGGATCAATGCATGGTGGGTCATGTTGTTGGTACTTGGTGTAGCAATTTCATTAGGCAAAATTGCCTTTGTGATCCTGTTTGCGTTGATTTCACTCTTTGCTTTACGTGAATTTATCAGCTTGCTCCCAACCCGTCGCGGTGATTATCTTCCTTTGCTGATCGCTTTTTATTTTGTCATTCCTTACCAGTATTACTTGGTGTATATCGATTGGTATGGGCTATATTCTATTTTTATTCCACTGTATGTATTTCTTCTTATCCCTATCGCTACACTCAAAGCCGAAGATACCACGCGATTTTTAGAACGCAGTTCAAAAATTCAATGGGGACTGATGGTCAGCGTATTCTGTATTTCGCATGTGCCTGCGCTATTAAATCTTAAACTTCCCGGATTTGAAGGTGAAAGAATTTGGCTAGCGATCTGGCTGATCATGGTGGTACAAGCCTCCGATGTCTTGCAATATGTCTGTGGCAAGCTATTTGGAAAACACAAAGTCGCACCGATACTTTCACCATCTAAGACCGTAGAAGGATTAATCGGAGGCATTGCTTTAGCCACTGCATTAGGCGTTGCTATGTCATGGCTTACACCCTTCAGCTATCTACAGGCTGCATGTATTGGTTTTATTGTTTGTATATTTGGTTTCTTTGGTGGACTTGTCATGTCAGCCATTAAACGCGATCGTGGTGTAAAAGATTGGGGACAGCTCATCCAAGGCCATGGTGGCATGCTCGACCGAATTGATTCCATCTGCTTTTCAGCACCGATTTTTTTCCACATTTTGCGCTATTGGTGGTCTTAAGAAATGACTAAGTTTTAAACAGAAAATTTGGGATCTTAAATGGTGTTACGCACGTAGAATTAATTTCGCATTTTAAAAATGATTTTTAAGCCTATGCGACAGAGTCTTACATCTAAGGATTGAATAAAGGTATTAGCCTTCGGCTGGAGATACTCTTACGAAACGTTGTTTCTCATTTGGCAAAATGAGAAGCGAAGCTTCGCAAGGAAACCATCTTGCGGTGAATGCACCTCACAGACAAAACTCTTTCACTAGCGTCAAATTATTCAAAGTATCGCAGAAACATTTTTGATTACAATTAGTCCTGTCTCAAACAGTTGCGGATGATGTTACCGTGTATCGTTCTTTTATTTGAATCAACGTGCGCTTCTGATGTTACTGCGTAACTTCAGTTAATAATACGCACAATAAAAAAATCCCAAGCAAACAATCTTGGGACACTTCTCATCAGGTATTCGATTTAAACGTCTGAAACTGCAAACTTTTTAAAAAGTCTTGCACGACGTTTAGGATGAATATTGGCTTTAGTTAAATCACCTTGATAGTGATCATAGACACGTTTATCCATCATCTTAAACCAAATAGAGGGTACTAAAGCAGGAATTAGCATAGTGGCATAGCCGCTAGGCAACTCTGGCGCTTCGTCAAAATGTCTTAAAGCCTGAAATGGACGAGTCGGATACGCATGATGGTCTGAATGTCGCTGTAATTGATACAAAAATAGATTGGTCACAATATTATTGTTATTCCAACTATGTTCAGGCATGGTTCGCGCATAACTTCCATCCGCTTTTTGCTCACGCTTCAGGCCATAATGTTCAATATAATTAATAATTTCAAAAAGGCTGATTCCATAAAAGGCCTGTGTAACTAAATACGGTGTCACGCCTTTACCAAACATTTTCAGCATCGCGGCATGAAAACCTGCACTCATCGCCCAACCATGAAACAGTTCATTGTCCTTCGAAAAGAAACTTAAACCTTTACGTTTTAAGCGTTGTTTCTCAATCTGCACCGCCGATTTAATTCCACCAAATACCGTGCGTGGCCAAAACTCATAAAAGGTTTCACCCATTTTTGAAGATGCAGGATCTTCAGGCGTTGCCGCACGTTTATGGTGCCCATAAGGATGTTCAATGCGGAAATGGCTATAGCCCAAAGGCGCGAGCGTCGCATGTGCCCAGTAGTGGTCTTTTTTATGTGGTCGATGGCAGAGTTCATGAGCTGTATTTACGCCAACACCATTGATGGCACCCATCGAAATCCCAAGTAGAACTTGATCTAATATTGAAACATCTTTACGGGTAACCACATAGCCAGCAAAAGCATTCGCTGCCATTTGCAGTGGGATAAATAATTTGACGATACGATCATAATAAGGATCATTCACTAAAACTTTAATGTCATCATCTGTCGGGTTATTGGCATCATCACCGATCAGTGCATCCAGTGCAGGAATAATGACATGCAGTAGAAGCGGCCCACCCATGGCAAATAGTTTTTTTGTCGGTTTTGGACCAAAATGATAACCCGCCAAGATCCCCATACCAATGACTGGTAAACCTGGACTCAATAGCCAACCATAACGTTTTTTATCTATAACACTACCGATTTTGCTTTCTAACTGAGCGAGCTGCTGTTCATTTAATTTTACTGGTGCATTCATGCGCTAGACTTCCCTATTTACTTCTTCTGTGTTTATATTCGTAAAATATGGGCAGCCAGAACAGTTTTAAGCGTCCAAAAAAACTATGCGATCGTCTTTGGCATTTAAGGATAAATGTTGACCTTTAAACACATAGTGACCATCTATAAATAGAAAATTAATATGAGTAAATATTTGAAATATGGATGCTTTAAGTAAAATTTTTGATGATATTCATCTCCACCGATCTGAATACATTTATTTGAGATCAAAGCATCCTTGGGCTTTTCATTTTCAAGATCTTAACGCCATGGTTGCGTATGTAGTGATTCAAGGTCAGTGTGTTGTGCATATTGATCAAGAGCAGGTCTTACTTGAAGCCGGCGATCTTTGCCTTATTCCCTCAGGGCAAAATCATCACTGCAAATCTATACAGTCTGATGTCTTGGTCGAATCAATAAACATCACGCCACTGTTTCAAGAGCAACGAAATAAAACCATTGAATTAAATTATGCCGAATCTCATGAAGCAGAAGAATTATTTGTACTCGCGATCCGTGGACATGTCGACAGCATTATGGCAAAGCCTTTAGTGAATGCACTCCCCACGCTATTACACACACCACACATCATGAGCAGTACCGCACCGGAATGGTTGCAAATTGGCTTACATTTTCTGGCCGTTGAAGCGCATCAGATCCGTCCAGGCCGTGACAAAATTTTGGATCATTTGGTGAGTATTTTATTTATCGAATGTGTGCGTGATTATATTGCAGCCTTGTCAGATTCAAGCAGTTGGTTGCATGCCTTGAGTCATCCTGAATTATCCAACGCTTTGGCAGCGATTCATGAACGACCACAGCATGCTTGGACCGTCGAAAGCTTGGCAGAACAATGTTGCATGTCACGTTCTAAATTTGCCAGTTTATTCACTCAAATGCTCGGTGAATCTCCACTCGCCTATTTGCAGCAACATCGTTTGCGACTGGCGACACAGCACTTACAAATGGGGCAACTGACTATTCAGCAAATTGCCCATCGTATCGGTTACTCATCTGAAACGGCATTTAGCCAAACCTTTAAAAAGTTTTATGATCTAACACCGAGCCAGTATCGACAGCAGCATCAGCTCTCAAAAACTGAGTCACCTTAAAGGTTTAATCTAAAAGCTTTAAAATCGCTTCCACAGGGTTTTCACTGTTACCTGAAAGCAGTTGTTTATGCATGGTAATGTGCTGCATCACTTGAATTTGCGATTTTTCAACATCCATCAAGCTTTCAATTTCTGCTGCTAATTTTTCAGGTGTTGCATCATGTTGAATAAGTTCCTGAATCACCTTTTTGCCCGCAATAATATTTGGCAATGAATAATACGGAATTTTGATCAGCAATTTCACCACATGGTAGGTCAGCCAATTTAACTTATAAAAGGTCACCATTGGACGGTGTAAAAGCATCGCTTCTAAAGTCGCTGTACCCGAAGCCAAAGCAACAATATTCGAAGCGTTCATCACCTGACGGCCAACTTTAGATTCAGTATCCGTGTTTTCCATCAAACGAACTTTGGTTTGTAATGCTTCAGGGTACTGCTTAAGCAACAATTCGATTTGCTGTTTACGTGCATCATTAATTGCAGGAATCAGGAACACATAGTCTGGATGCTGCTCCGTCAAAATCTGTGCGGCGGACAGTACCAAAGGCCCTAAGCGCTCAATTTCCCCGCGACGGCTGCCCGGAAGTAATGCAATGTGTTTTTGATGCTCATCTAAGCCTAACTCGTGTTTAGCCGCAACGAGTGGATTATCTAAAGGCAACTGACTTGCCAATGGGTGTCCGACAAATGCAGCCGGAACTTGCCATTTTTGGAAAAACGCTTTTTCGAAAGGAAATAAACAAAGGACTAAATCGATACTCGCCTTGATGCCATGTACACGGCCTTGTCGCCATGCCCACACTGAAGGGCTGACATATTGCACTGTTTTAATTGGTAGCTGTTTTTGCTTTAAGCTCTTAGATAAACGCAAATTAAAATCCGGTGCATCTATCCCTACAAAAACATCGACAGGGTTTTCAGTCCATTTTTCAACCAGACCATCACGTACAGCAAAGAGTTTTTTAATATCTTTTAAGACTTCAACAATCCCCATCACCGATAAAATATCCATCGGATAATAGCTGTTAAAGCCTTCTGCAATCATTTGCGGACCACCAATGCCTTCAAATTCCGCATCAATCCCTTGCTCTCGAAAACTACGGATAAGCTTGGCGCCTAATGTATCCCCCGATACTTCCCCAACCACGATGCCAATTTTAAGTTTCCGATTTTGCAAAAGTCTGTCCTTTTAACTCAATTTTCTTTAGCTATAGATTCTATACGAGTCCTTCGCAAAGTTAATAGATTTCCTAAAAAAAGCTGCACGTCTTTAATTCACCATCTTAGAAATATTCATCACTGCTACTTAGCTTCTGATTAAAATTTTTCCGCCAATGGTTCGGATTTGTGCCGTATTTATTCTTAAACATTTTACGAAATAGCACTGCGGTATTAAAACCAGAGGCTTCCGCAATTTTATCAATTGAGTAATCCGTCACTTCGAGCAATTCAGCCGCATATCGCAGTCTTTCATTATTTAACCATGTGACAATTGGTAGCCCTGTCGCATGGTTAAAATGTCTAGTTAGTGTCCTTCTACCCATATTCGAATAATGGCGAAACCTTATCTTTTTAAGGAGTATAGATTTTGCAGGAATGGACTTTAAGTTCACAGTCGCATATATCGATAAATAACTAATTAAAGACTAGGAAAATAAACCTACGGTGCGTTTTTTGGTATTAGAGATGCATTTCAGATAGTCATCACCTTATATTCTAAATACATGATTTCACTGCAGCATAATCTCCATTTGAGCTATCAACCACTTGCAAAAACTACAATCAATAACTTAGCTTATTTAAAATCCATTATTTTCCAAATTAAAACCACTCTTTATCTATTTTTTTCACAAGCAAATCACTAATCGAGACAACGACTTATATCAATTAGTCATAAGATATGCACGTTTTTTGATATTTGGCATTCAGCGATGGTCGGTCCTTTAGAGTTCATTCTGGCAGGTGTAATTGTAGGTTTCTGCGTAGGTATTACCGGCGTTGGCGGTGGTTCATTGATGACCCCGATCCTGATCAGCCTGTATAAAATTGAACCCCATATTGCGATCGGCACAGACCTACTATATGCCGCAATTTCAAAATTTTGTGGTTCTTTAGTTCATGCACGTAAAATGAATATTGTATGGACCATTGTTATTTGGCTTGCAGTCGGCAGTATCCCTGCGTCTTTTGCGACCCATTGGGTACTGGAAAACTATCTGAGCCAATCGACACATTACAAAACGGTATTAACCATGTTTTTGGGTTTTATGCTGACGATTACTGGGATCTCAATTATTTTCCGTGGTCATATCGAAAAATTCTTTAATAAATTTCGAAAAACTGATCAGTTGGATGATATGAGTGCGGATCTTGAACGTATCAATTTCCAAGCTAAAAATAAGCGTGCATATATCATCATCATGGGGATTATTTTAGGCGTATTCGTTACCCTATCGTCTGTTGGTGCAGGTGCCTTCGGTATTATGGCTTTGGTGCTTATGTTCCCGAACTTACCGATGATTCGTATTATCGGCTCTGACGTCGTACATGCCGTGCTTCTTACACTGGTTGCAGGCTTGGGTCATATGAGCTCAGGTAATGTCGATTTTCATTTATTGGGTTGGTTATTGGTTGGTTCTATTCCAGCGATTGTTGTCGGAACTTTGATCAGCTCACGTTTACCAGAAAAAGTGATTCGTAAAGTCTTAGGCATTACCTTGTTTGTTTTAGGCATGAATTTCATCATTAATCCAGTAAAATCAAAACCTGTTGAAAAACCAACAACTGCAATGTTGATCGCACCGACGGTGAATAGTCAGCAGGTTTAAATTAACTGCCCGATTCATCACTTTTTTTTCAGAGACTTATTGATCTTTTTTATAACATTTGAATGCTATATTCATGTTATATTCGGCTCACGAAACAACCTTTTGTATAATCAAACCAGTGACGGCAATGAATACTTTACAGTCAAATTCTATTACCCAAAACGACATTGATGACGTGAATGTAAAAAGCATTCAGCCTCTTGTTACTCCTGCAGAACTAAAAAAAGAGCTACCTCTGACTGAAACTGCCTATCAAACAGTCCTTAAGGGCCGTGAAACTGTACGTAATATTTTAGATGGAAATGACAAACGTCTTTTTGTTGTCATTGGTCCATGTTCAATTCACGACACAGTCGCTGCACATGATTATGCTGACCGTTTAAAAGTTTTAAGTGACAAAATCCAAGATACGATTTATGTCGTGATGCGTGTGTATTTTGAAAAACCACGTACCACTGTGGGTTGGAAAGGTTTAATTAATGACCCTGACATGAACGATTCTTTCAACATCGAAAAAGGCTTACGTATTGGTCGTAAACTTTTACTTGAATTGAATGAAAAAGGTTTGCCTTGTGCAACCGAAGCACTCGATCCAAACTCACCACAGTACTACCAAGATCTTATCTCTTGGTCAGCAATTGGTGCGCGTACCACTGAAAGCCAAACACATCGTGAAATGTCTTCTGGCCTGTCTTCACCTGTGGGCTTTAAAAATGGTACAGATGGCGGTTTAACCGTTGCGACCAATGCCATGCAATCTGTTAAACATGGTCATAGCTTCTTGGGCTTAAGCGACCAAGGTCAAGTTTCTGTTATTCGTACCAGTGGTAACCCATATGCACACGTTGTACTTCGTGGCGGTAACGGTAAACCAAACTACGACGCAGGTTCAGTTGCAGATGCTGAAGCGGCATTAGCCAAAGCAAAAGTTAGTGGCAAAATTATGATTGATACCAGTCATGCAAACTCAAACAAAGACCCGTACCTACAACCCCTTGTACTCAAAAATATTACTGAACAAATCCTTGACGGAAACAAGTCAATCGTGGGTATTATGGTAGAAAGTCACTTAAAAGGTGGTCGTCAGGATATTCCTGCCAACCTCTGTGACCTCGAATATGGTAAATCAGTGACTGATGGCTGTATCGATTGGGATACGACTGAAAAAGTTTTGTTAGAGATGCATGAAGCACTTAAAGACGTGTTACCGACACGCTAAGTGAATGAAAAACGCCATCTTCGAGATGGCGTTTTACTTTGAAGGATTATTTGTCAGATGAATGAAATCGAAAATGCGTTAAGTCACATTGAAAACTTCCAATATATACATGAACACTTATTAACGTCCGGTCAACCATCTCCTTCTGAGCTTCAAACGATCAAAGAATATGGTGTTTCAACGGTTATCAATTTAGCACTGACCGATGCATCCAATCATATCGAGCATGAAGACCGCATTTGCCTAGATCTAGGCCTGAACTATATCCAAGTTCCGATCTCTTGGGATACCCCTTCAGATGATCAATGCCTTTTAGTACTCGATATGATTGACCATTTGGTTCAAGGTCAAACGGTTTGGCTACACTGTGCGAAAAACTTCCGTGTCAGCAGTTTGATGTATTTATATCGTCAATACTATATGGATGTTGATATGCCAAAGGCTCAAGATTTGATGCATCAAATTTGGAAACCCAATGAAACATGGACAGGTTTAATCCATGCGGTTGCCTTACAACTTCAAGGCCGTAAAGCAACTCAAGATTTACAACATGCACTGATCCATCCAGATCATTTTGCGTGAGAAATCAGTACTGTTGCAGTAGAAAGAATACCTTCTTGGCGACCAGTAAACCCTAATTTTTCGGTGGTGGTCGCTTTGATGCTAATTTGTGTAACTTCAACATCCATAACATCTGCGATACTTTGACGCATTTCTAAATTATGTTTTGCTAGTTTAGGGCGCTCACAAGCCACGGTAATATCAGCATTATTAAGTACATATCCACGATCTAAAATCAGTTGGTAGACGTGTTTTAAAAGTACTCGACTATCGGCACCTTTAAATTTTGGATCTGTATCTGGAAAATGCTGACCAATATCTCCAAGTGCCAAAGCTCCTAATAATGCATCACAAAGCGCATGCAATACCACATCACCATCTGAATGTGCTTTGAGTCCATGTGTATGTGGAATTTGAACACCAGCAAGCGTTACAAAGTCACCTTCTTCAAATGCATGCACATCCATGCCCTGACCGATACGAATTTGAGCTATCATGCTTGAGTTCCTTGAGAAAATAATGATTGAAATCTTGTATTCACGCTTTCTATTTCGCTATAGTGTGGGCAAGCGCAACATAGTGAAAGTATAAGCGATCATGCTGTTGAAAACTGAAATAAATATCATTAAAAAATTCGGACTGGTTCTGCTAATAGGTTCTGGCCTAGCGACGTTTACGCATGCAGAAAAGATAGACTGTGATCATGCCAATACTCATGCAAAAAAAAATTACTGTTCTAACGGTTTTGAAGAACAACGTGAAAAGCTAGATGGGCTTTTTTTAACAGCGCAGTTGATTACCGATGCCCCAATACGCTTGCTGATAGATACGCAAAAATTATGGTACAGCCGAGTTCAGCAATGCAAAAACTTGGAGTGTTTTAAACAACAATTCGAGCTTCGCTATGAAGATTTGAATATTTATACCTCAATGAACCAAAGTTTAACGCAGCATTATCTTAAATTTGAAAATGGCCATTTTGCGACATCACCTGTACATTTAAAAGTGCATCAACTGGGCAAAGACAGCATCAAAATCGAAGGCATTGCCTATCGTAATCCGAACAATCGAGTTGAAACACAAACCATTCCATTTTTAGCTTACACAACACCCGAACAAAAAAATCAAATCACCGATAATGAACACGACTGCAAATATCAGTTCAATTACAGTAAGGCCTTACTCTCAGTAAAAACCGAACAAAAAGGCTGTGAACGTTTTGCAGGGATTTATCGTTTATATGATTAAGATCAAATTCGAATGACTTAGAAAAATACAAAAAAGCCTCAACATTGAGGCTTTTTTGATGTCTACAATATGTCAGTTAAATCGGATGTGTTTGCTGCACTTGCTGGCTGATCATTGCAGCTGTTGCCGCAGATAAAGTCCATCCAAGGTGACCATGCCCTGTATTATAGAAAATATGATCTCGCTTACCTGCATGCACTACTGGCATCATATTGGGCATCATTGGTCGTAAACCCGCCCACGGCACCACATGTTCTGTTGATAGATTAAAATTACGATTCGACCAATCAATTAAAGGCTGAATGCGATCGGCACGAATATCTCGGTTATAGCCATTAAACTCTGCCGTACCTGCAACACGGAGTCGATTTGCACCTAAGCGTGAAGTCACAATTTTGGCACTTTCATCCAACAGACTTACCCAAGGCGCATTGGCCTGACTTTGTTCATCATTTAAATTAATGGTGATTGAATATCCTTTGACTGGATACACATTTACGCGATCACCGAGTTTATGTGCAAGTTCATAACTACCTACGCCACCACAGACCACTACAGCATCTGCCTCAAGTATGCTATCTGCATCAGGATTTTCCATATTTTCATCACTGGCTTTTAATCGAACATTGACACCTTTTGTATGATGCTCAAAGTCAGTCACCTCAAAACCCCACATATATTTCACATCAAAGCGTTCCGTTGCTTTGGCAAGCTGCGTTGTAAATTTATGGATATCTCCAGTGGCATCACCCGGACAATAAAAGCCTCCATAGTATTCACCTGTCAGACTAGGCTCAATGTCACGGATTTCAGCTAATGTCACAGGATGACGCTCTAAACCACCTTCACAGAGCATATTATTAACTTGAGTCGCCACCTCATAATCATGTTGATTATGAAAGAAATGTAAAATGCCGCGTTTTTCTAAATCAAACTGCAAGTTTTCATGCTCAGCAATTTCAAATAAACGCTGACGTGCCATCAATGCAAGACGGACGGTCTCGTGAGTATTTTCACGGTAATCTTTAATATGCCCCATAAACTCAAAGAGCCATGAATATTTGTGTAGATTAAAACTTGGATTTAATAATAATGGCGCGGTTTTTTGTGACATCCATTTGATGCCTTTCACTACCGTTGCTTTTTGGTTCCAGACTTCAGCATTACACGCTGATAATTGTCCACCATTGGCAAACGACGTTTCCATCGCAGGATAAAGATGTTTATCGACCACAGTGACACGATAACCGAGTAATCCGAGTTCGTAAGCTGTCGTTACCCCAGTAATACCTGCACCAATCACAACAATATGACACATATAGGCTCCTTGGAAATTATATTTCCTATGTTCGCCCCATCTGTCATTGTTACCTGAGAGCTTTGGTTCCTTGCGAAGCAATGTGAACCTTCCCCTTCGGTGAGTAGGTCTAGCCTACTTCTCTCCAG
Source organism: Acinetobacter sp. YH12063 (assembly GCF_013419715.1). NCBI lineage: Bacteria > Pseudomonadati > Pseudomonadota > Gammaproteobacteria > Moraxellales > Moraxellaceae > Acinetobacter > Acinetobacter sp. YH12063. Next base: position 193,982 of record NZ_VOZO01000007.1, read on the forward strand.
ATTTTTATATGATTACAGTCCTTTTGCCTGAGAGTTTCCTGGGGGAACTTGCTCCTTCGGCGAGCACGATCTGTGCTTCTCTCCTGCAATCATCCATTCGTTTTTTTATTCGGCATTCATCTTGGTATTGCCTTAGTTAGATATGAGCAATATTTGTACCAAATCTCAAGTCCTATTTGGGTCAATATTGTTAAATAATATTTTTATATCGATTTAAGTTATTAGGTTATAAATTTAAAATCAATTTTTTTATACCTAAATACTTCATCTTTAAAATAAAGGTTTAAAATACTGAATGAAATTTATATCTAGAAAGATTGAAGTTTTATGTCGGATTCTACCCTTTTCTCTTGCTTTGCATCTGTGATCAAAACACATTCTATTGAAGAATTAACTCAAAGTGATTTACTCCGTCTTAAAACTCTGGGAACTATTCAAAGCTTTTATGCACCATTCGAGGCCATAAATCATGATGCAAAAGTGGTCATCGTCGGCATCTGCCCAGGCCAACAACAATGGCGTAATGCATTAATTGCAGCGAAGGACGGCGTAGAGCAGCAATTATCTGAGGAAAACATACTTAAACTTGCCAAGAATAGTGGTGCTTTTAGTGGTCCTATTCGTAAAAATTTAACTCAACTGCTAGATCATATTGGATTACAGAATCAATTAGGCATACAGACCACTGCAGAGCTATTTAGCAATCATCAAGATATGGTGCAAATGTGTTCGGTTTTACAGCAATGTATTTTGGTCAATGGAAAAAATTATGCAGGCTCAACGCCCGCAATGTTGAAAAATGAATTATTAAAACAACATATTGATGATTATTTTATTCCTATGATTCAACAGCTTCCGAACGCAATTTATATTCCGCTAGGCAAAGGTGTAGATGAGGTTTTAAATTATGTAAGCAGCTTAGGCTATTTAAAAGATCAGCAGATTTTAGCAGGACTTCCCCATCCATCGGGTGCGAATGCTGAACGGATCAAATATTTTTTAGGCGAAAAACCACGTGACCAATTGTCTCGACAAACCAATCCCGAGCAGATTGATAGCGCAAAATCACAGATCTTACTTAAGTTATCTAAATTTCAATGAAATAAGATTTACATCACTTAATAATATTTTTTATTTGAATATCGACCACTTATATCAAAGCAGTGCTCAAACAAAACTAGAAAAGTGTGATGTATTTTACTTTTTTGTTTTTTCTGTGTGAATATGCGCCAAAATAAATATTGCTTATAAAAATAACGCTAACATGGAAAAACACATGAAAAATTATTTAGTTCTAGGATTTACACTCCTACTACTCACAGGTTGTATTACCGTACCTAAAAATAAACCTGAAACAAGAACCTTGAAGCTAAAAGGTGTGAATACCGTTGAAAACAGTAACGTAATCCAACGAACCATTACTCGAGGTCAATTACTGTACTGGACAAAAATGTCCTGAACTTGCAATTGATTAGCAAAAGAATAAAGGTGAGTATGCACTTTCACTGCATTCTTATGATCAACAGCAGCTTGATATGAATGAAATATCTTTTGTGATCGACGGCAAAGTATTGTCTTATCCTGCAATAGGTCAAACAAATTATCGTCGCTTAGATAATTCAAATGTGATTGATTCTTCTAATACCGTGATGATCCCAGATACTGTGCTTAAACAATTTTGTGACGCAAAAGATATTGCGGTGATTATGAATACCAACCAAGGTGAAATCGCACACTATATGCTAAAAAACCAAAAATCATCAGATGCCTACCGACTATTTTTACGTGCTTACTCTTAAGCCCAAATAGTCTAAAATCAAAATCCCAAAAGTTAGTGTATGTTTTTTGGGGATTTTTTATTCATCTCGCTTTATAAATTGATCAAATGCATCACATGGTCTTTATTTTATTCGTTTAATTAATTGTTTAATTGTCAGTTCACAAATCGGTTGACCTACCTCTAGATGAAGAGGATAGGCTTGATTTTCATCTGTAAGCTTATAGCCACGTCGTTGATAATATTTTATTAATTCTAAACGCCGATCAATCACATACATCACAAATTCTTCAACATTGGGTTCAATCAACATCGCTTGCTGTTCTGCAAATTGCAATAATTTTTTTTCCTAAGCCCTGAGCTTGCTCATTTGGATGAATTGCAAAATGACCAATTTCACAGCTCTTCCCCTGCATTTGAATACCAATACACCCCATGATCTGCGCATGTACCGACTCAATCACATATAAATGAAAATCCCTTTTTTGTAAGAGTTGACTGAGTTGAGACACATTTATTCGATTTCCTCGAACAATATGATGTTCTGTCGTCCAACTCTTGGGATGATTTTCCCGATAGGCTGTATTCATTAAGCTTTCAAGCTGCTGAATATCACCAAGTAAAGCATTTCGTATATTCATATTTTTTTGCTATTTATTTTCATAGGCCTAGTTTACCGAAATAAAAAAACCAGACAATTGTCTGGTTTTTTTATGCAATTTTCTCATCAGTGTGACTTGCTAAAGCTATTCACCAACCGCGTTCGGAACAAAGCAGCGCTTTGTTATTTATCCACTGTGACTCGCTAACGCTACTCACCAACCGCGTTCGGAACAAAGCAACGCTTTGTTATTTATACACTGTGACTTGCTAAAGCTATTCACTAACCGCGTTCGGAACAAAGCAACGCTTTGTTATTTATCCACTGTGACTCGCTAACGCTATTCACTAACCGCGTTCGGAACAAAGCAACGCTTTGTTATTTATCTACTGTGACTCGCTAACGCTACTCACCAACCGCGTTCGGAACAAAGCAGCGCTTTGTTTCCTCACTTGGGTTCAATTGGGGCAAATGGTGCGACTACATCCGCATTTTGTGCGCGGTTACGCATGAAGTGATCCATAAGCACAATTGCCAACATCGCCTCTGCAATTGGTGTCGCACGAACACCGACACAAGGATCATGGCGACCTTTGGTCAACACATCTGTATCTTCACGATTAATCGTGATGGTTTTACCCGGCGTAGTAATGGAAGCTGTTGGTTTCAAGGCGATCGCAACACGAATATCCTGACCACTCGAAATACCACCCAAAATGCCGCCTGCATGGTTTGCCAAGAAACCATCCGTAGTTAACTCATCACGGGTTTCATGACCAAACTGCTCAGCAACGCCAAAGCCATCACCAATTTCCACACCTTTTACAGCATTGATGGACATCATGGCATGTGCAATATCTGCATCTAAACGATCAAATACAGGCTCGCCCCAACCGACTGGCACTTGCGTCGCAATAATTTCCAGTTTGGCGCCACAGCTCGTTCCTTGTTCACGAAGTGACGTTACGAGAGCTTCGAAACGTGGGACGGCATCTGCATCACCACAGAAAAATGGGTTATTCGGAACTTCATTCCAGTCCAATTTCTCTGCTTTTTCGGTACCAATTTGGGTTACATGACCACGAATTTCTATGCCGAATTTCTCAAACAAGAATTTTTTAGCAATCGCACCCGCAGCAACACGCATCGCAGTTTCACGAGCACTCGAACGGCCACCACCACGGTAATCACGAAAACCATACTTATGTGTATACGTATAGTCTGCATGACCCGGACGGAAGGTTTGCGCGATGTTGCCATAATCTTTTGATTTTTGATCTGTGTTACGGATCAATAGACCAATCGATGTACCGGTTGTTTTGCCTTCAAATACGCCTGAAATAATTTCAACTTCATCGGGTTCTTTACGCTGAGTCGCAAACTTAGATGTGCCCGGCTTACGACGATCCAGATCCTTTTGCAAATCGGCTTCAGTCAGTTCAATACCCGGTGGAACCCCATCCACAATGGCCATCAAACCAACGCCATGAGATTCACCACAAGTCGTTACACGGAAGAGTTGCCCTATACTATTACCTGCCATGTCAAACGACTCCTTATGCTTGAACAGATTGAATGAATAAATCTCGGTATTCGCGGCATTGAGCAGCAGTCAATGCAAAGATACCTGTACCGCCTTTTTGGAACTGTAACCAGTAAAAATCAACGGTATTGAAGTTTTGACGCATTGCCCATTCAGAGTTACCCACTTCGATCACAATTAAGCCATCTTCAGTCAGGTAATCTGCAGCTTGTGCCAACATTTTACGTACAAGATCCAAACCATCTTGACCCGCAGCAAGCGCCATTTCAGGTTCATGGTGGAATTCTTCTGGTAAATCTGCCATGTCTTCAGCATCCACATATGGTGGATTCGACACGATCAAATCATATTGATTTTCTGCTGGAATTTTGGCAAATAAATCAGACTCGAGTAATGCCACTTGATATTGTTTATTGTGGTGTTCACAGTTAATTTGTGCCACTTCAAGTGCATCTTTAGATAAATCTGTTGCATCAACTTCAGCGTCTGGGAATGCATAAGCTAAGGCAATCGCGATACAACCCGAACCCGTACACATATCTAAAATGCGCTGAGGAGTTTTTGGATTGGCATTTTCAGGTAGATTATTAACTGCAGCACCCATCTCGCCATTTTCGCCTAAACAATAAGGTGCAAAACGGTTTTCAATTAACTCTGCAATTGGAGAACGTGGAATTAGTACACGTTCATCGACATAAAATGGCTTACCAAAGAAATATGACAAGTTTAGTAAATAAGACGTCGGAACTTTTTCATTAATACGACGTTCTAACAATGCTAAAAATTCTGCAACTTCACTTGGCAATAATTTCGCATCTAAGATTTCCGCATCTGCATTCCAATCTAGAGATAACGTTTGTAAAACCAATGCTGAGCTTTCAGCAAAATAGTCTTCTGTACCTTGTCCTAAGTGGGCATCATATTGACGTAAAGCTGTTACCCCAAAGCGGATATAATCACGAATTGTTGATAGGTTTTCAGCTGCTTCCTGTAAATGTTCAGGGCTAATAGTCGGTCGATCCACTTAAGGCGTCTCCAGTTCATAATTTTTTAAACGCCCTATGATACCTTGTTTTAATGCTATTTATAATAAAAATACGGCATTATTCACCGCTTGAAAGCATTTCATAACCGTATATATGAGGTCTGATACATTCGCTGAAATGAAATGTGTACTTTATGCCTTTCAGCATTCTATAAAATCTAATTAGATGAAAATTACGAATAAAAACCAATTCAAGCTCAATTGTTTAGCAATTTGTACTTGATCCTAAGCTTTATTTTCTTAAAATCATCCCCATACAAACAGTTAAATTTTAAATGCGGAGCTCCAATGAGCTATAAGCACAATAACCTCATGGCTATGCGTCAAAGCTATTGGGAAGACACTCAGTCTTTAAACGTGCAAACTGAAAAGGCATTTTTTCAGCAACTGCTGATCGAACATCAAGTTTTCCCTGATGCGAGTCTAGAAAACGCACGTACCCTATTTTTTAGCTTACCGAGCATTATTATTGTCAAAGGTTATGCTGCCGGATTTAAAGACGAATCTGTCCAACATCTTATTCATCAACATATTGAAGAACATAAAGCCGCATTGATGCAAAACGATACGGTAAAAATCAAATATCGTTTATAGTTTTCTTTTCCAATGTGCCTGTCTACGTGGCATCTTGCTTAAGTTTGCAAATGCTTACTGCATATTCAGTAAGTTGAACTATTTTAATACGTTAAGAAACGTTAAAATTAGCTACAATGTATTTTTCTGCGAATTGCTGATTAAAGGATTTAATTTACATGTCAGATCAGAACGATAAGCTCAAACACTTGAAAACGTCTTCTATGGATCGACGCTTATCTATCGCAAAGGCATCGCTACTTGCGGGAACTCGTTGGGCAGCATCAAACGCCACTTCTATTTTTTCGAGTGAAGAAGAAAAAGAGAAAAAGCGTAAAAAAGCCATGAAAGATCAGGCTGAATATCTCGTCGCAGAAATTGGTAAATTAAAAGGTTCAATTGTAAAAATTGGGCAAATGATGGCGTTGTATGGTGAACATTTTCTGCCTGAAGAAATCACCCAAGCCCTCAACACGCTGAACAATCAAACAGTTGCATTGGCATGGCCAGCCATCAAAGTCCAATTACAAAATCAACTTGGCTCAAAGCTTGATGATCTCGTGATTGATCATGAGCCACTTGGCACAGCATCTCTGGCACAGGTTCACCGTGCAAAACGTAAATCTGATGGTTTAGAACTGGTTTTAAAAATCCAGTATCCGGGTGTGGCAGATGCCATCGATTCGGATATGAATCTATTCAAAAACATGCTCAAACTGACACGAATGGTTCCTCAAACCCGTGAATTTGATCAGTGGTTTGATGAAGTTCGTGAAATGATGCATCGTGAAGTAAATTATAAAATCGAAGCAGATACCACTCGCCGTTTTGCAGCACGCTTAAAAGAAGACCCACGCTATATCGTGCCGCAAATCATTGAAGGTTATTCAACACCTCAAGTGCTGTGTATGACCTTTGAACGTGGTGTACCGATTAACAGCCCAGTAATGCTGTCACTTCCTCAAGAGCGCCGTAACGCCTTAGGTGAAGCATCACTTGAAATTGCCGTACGCGAAATTTTTGAATGGGGTGAAATGCAAACCGACCCTAACTTCGGAAACTATTTGGTGCGTTTGGGCAATGGTGCGGATGTACCAGATAAAATCGTACTCCTCGACTTTGGTGCGATCCGTCAGTTTGATGAGCATCTATTAGGCGTTGCGCGTAATTTGATTACCGCGGGTTACCATCACAGCTCTGAGCAAATGGTCAAAGCGATGACAGGTTATGAGTTCTTTGATGGTATTCCACAAAGTATTAAACCTGATATGGCTAAAGTCTTTTTGTTAGCGACAGAGGCATTTAGTAGCACTGAAAATAACCCAAACATCCCTGCTGGTGTTATGGACGAACAACAACGCTATGACTGGAAAAAAAGCCAATTACATAGCCGTGTGATGCAACAAGCGTCAAAATCGATGGCATCTCGCTATTTCTCAGTTCCACCTAAAGAGTTTATGTTTATTAGCCGTAAATTTATCGGTGCATATACCTTTATGACCGTCATTGAAGCAAAAACCAATGTTCGTCGTATGATTCAAAAATATCAATAATCATTCAATACAGACCTTAAAACTTGGCTGACTCAAATGTCAGCCAAGTCAATTTTAAAATAACAATACTTTTAAGCCTTTTTACTTTTCTATTCTTAATTAATTATTTAGCTATCGAATCCCACCTAATCTCGCCGTTTATCTTTGACAATCATGCATGTCATTTATGACATGGTTTTTCTATCTTTGGCATGTCAGCATTAAATAAGAACAACGCAAATGGAAAACAACAATGACCAATATGGTAAACAAGGCTCAAGGATTTGGACTCTCACTTTTAACTAAAATTGCCGGAAGTGATGTACTCGATCAGTTTAAACTGCGCAAATTTGTTGAAAAATCTTTGTATCAAAGCTCAAAAGCTGGTTTTAAAACCCTGAGCCAGACGCAAAAAGTATTTCAGACCAACAAAGATGTGCATAAGCAACGTTTGCCTAATCAACAAAAATCATTATTTGATTTAAACCTGACTGAAGAACAACAAATGACTGCTGATGCGATGCAGCAGTTTGCCACAGAAGTCTTGTATCCACTTGCTCATCAAGCCGATCAAGAGGAAAGATTTCCTGAAGCGTTATGGCAACATATCCAAGATCTAGGTCTAAATTATTATGCCTTACCTGAAGATTTGGGTGGCGTCGCGGCAGAAAAAAATATCATTAGCAATATCTTAATTGCTGAACAATTGGCTGAAGGTGACTTTAGTTTAACAGCAGGTTTACTGTCGACGTTTAGCTGTATCAACGCCATTACCCAATGGGGTTCCGAATCTGTTCAAGCAACCTACTTAGCGGCATTTGCAGATGATTCAGCCCTACGTGCAAGCTTTGCGGTTCAAGAGGCAACAGCGGCATTTAATCCCTATCAACTTAAAACTCACGCGATTGCTGATGGCCAGCAGTATAAAATCAGTGGGGAGAAAACCTTAGTCCTTCTAGGCGAACAGGCAGATGTGCTGTTAGTGAGTGCCATGCTCAATGGACAGCCTGAAGTTTTTATTGTGCAACGCGACCAGAGCATTAGCGCAAAAAAAACACCTGCTATGGGTTTGAAAGCCACTGAAACGGTAACTTTAAAATTTGATCAGACCCCTGCCCAACGCTTAGGCGATCAAGATTTCAACTACACCTCATTTATCGATCTTGGCAACTTAATGTGGTGTGCCATGGCTGTTGGCACCGCAACTGCAGTCAAAAAATATTGCATTCAATATGCAAACGAACGTACAGCTTTTGGAGAGCCAATTTCGCACCGTCAAAGTGTGGCATTTATGATTGCAGATATGGCAATCGAAATTGATGCCATGCATATGCTCATCCTAAACGCAGCAAGTCTAGCCGAAGCCGGCAAGCCATTTCATCGTGAAGCCTATTTAGCCCGCGTGCTATGTGCTGAAAAATCGATGAAAATTGGGACCGATGGCGTGCAAATATTAGGTGGTCATGGCTTTACCAAAGAACATCCCGTAGAACGTTGGTATCGAGACTTACGTGCCACAGCGATTCTTCAATCTGGCTTACATGCATAATTCAGCAAAATAAAAACAAGGAAATGTCCATGAACTTACAAAATCCGAAAAAATTTAAATTGCTGATCGACCAAGCCCATGAAGTCGCTTTAAATGTTCTACGCCCTATTTCACGTAAATATGACAAAGCCGAACACGCCTATCCAAAAGAATTAGACATGTTATCTTCCCTCGTTGACGGTATGAATGATGGCGGTGATGGCATGAATGCAGGTGCCGCCGTCAATAAACGTGGCGACACAGACACTGGTAATAAAAACGGTGTCAATATGTCAACAGCCCTCAGTATCATCGAAATGTGCTATGGAGATACAGGCCTGTTGCTCAGTATGCCTCGTCAAGGGCTTGGAAACTCGGCTATTGCAGCAGTAGCCAATGATGAACAACTAGAACGCTTAAAAGGGACTTGGGCCGCTATGGCAATTACCGAACCCAACTGTGGTTCTGACTCTGCGGCTATTCGTACCACTGCCACCAAAGTAGACAATGAATATATTTTAAATGGTGAAAAGATTTTTGTGACCTCTGGTGACCGCGCCGATGCCGTTGTTGTGTGGGCAACGCTAGATAAAAAATTAGGCCGTGCAGCGATTAAATCCTTTGTTGTTGAAAAAGGTACGCCGGGCATGACTGTAGAACGCCTAGAACATAAATTGGGTATTAAAGCTTCTGATACTGCTGCCATTAGTTTTGTAGATTGTCGTGTCCCTGCTGCAAACTTATTAGGCAATGCTGAAATTGATGTAGCAAAGGGTTTTGCTGGGGTTATGGAAACTTTTGATAATACTCGGCCGCTGGTTGCTGCGATGGCTATTGGCTGTGCAAAGGCATCTTTAGAGCGAATTAAAGAAATCTTCAAAGATGAACTAGATGAGCAGTATTCAACACCGATCTTACAAAGCTCGAATATTGCTGCACAAATCTACCGTATGGAAGCAGACTGGGAAGCAGCACGTCTACTCATGCTCAAAGCTGCATGGATGGCCGACAACAAAAAACCAAACTCACGTGAAGCATCCATCGCTAAAGCAAAAGCAGGCCGTGTTGGTAATGAAATCACATTAAAATGTGTAGAGCTCGCAGCGGCAGTCGGTTATAACGAAGATGAATTATTGGAAAAATGGGCACGTGATTCAAAAATCCTTGATATATTTGAAGGCACACAGCAAATTCAACAATTAATCATTGCACGACGTGAACTGGGTAAAAGTTCAAGCGAATTAAAGTAATTTTTTGCTTGAGCAATTTGAAACTTAAAGATGGATTTTTATATAGGATCAGTCTATAAACAATCCATCTTTTTGTTTTTCGATGATTATGTTTCAGACCCGACCACTTCAACTTGAAGACAATGCAAGCATTGCCAATGTCATTCGCACAGTTTCCAAAGAATTTGGATTAGCACCAGAATCAGGATTTGCCGTTGCAGATCCAATTTTAGATGATTTATATCACGTTTATGCACAAGCAAATGCACAATATTGGGTTATTGAAAATCAACACGGTACAATTTTAGGTGGTGGGGGCCTTTCTCCTTTAGTTGGAGACTCAAGCATTTTAGAAATCCAAAAAATGTATTTTATGCCTGAATTACGTGGTCATGGCTTAGCCAAAGATATTTTAGAACTTTGTTTTCAATTCGCCAAAGATCATAATTTTAAAGCGTGTTATTTAGAAACTACACATACACTTGGGCAAGCGGTGAAACTCTATGAAAAAGTAGGATTTGAACACTTACAAGCTCCCAAGGGCAATACAGGTCATAGCCAAGCATGCGAAATTTGGATGCTTAAAACGCTTTAAATAAAATTAGATTCTACAAATTTCACTGGAAAGATTTACAGCTTTATCAAATACAGTTATTTGATGAATGGATATTCTAGTTTTTTATAACTAAAGTTCTCGGGATTTGAATGTTCCCATAATCTTAATAAGTACCATGTTAAGAGAGAAATACTGATTCAATTAACACGATCTTTTTCTCTCTTCACTTAAAAAATCATGTAATTTGAGTACATTTCCATCAATTCTTACAATTTCACTGTACAGAGCATCTTAAGAAAATATTGACCTCTAAGTCTCCAGTTCATAATATCGCTTTAGAAATTACACTTAGCCATGATTATTTTAAAGTGAATATAAATGCAGAATGTACTGAATAAAACTCGCCTTTCAACTCGTCTTTCGTCGCTCCTAAGCGCTCACAGCTTAAAGTTTTCAACTGTTATTATATCTGTAACCCTGATTTCTGGATGTTCATCACTAGGTGGTGGCTCTGTAGAAAAACGTGCAGTTAAACTTTCATCAGGGATCCAAAAGGCCTATTCAGTCAATCCTGAAACTGCAAATCGAGTGTCACCCTACATTGTGCAAACTGCCGATCAATACAACTTAGATCCTTTACTACTGGCTGCCGTTATTCGCCAAGAATCAACTTTCCGCCCTTATGTCAGTTCTCCTGCAGGTGCAGTCGGTTTAACTCAGGTGATGCCACGTTATTGGCAAGCAACATGCCCTGGGGATTTATATGACGAATTAACCAATATTAATTGTGGGTCATTTATTTTAACTAAATATAAAAATGCCGCTGGCAGCATGCCAAAAGCTTTAGCCTACTATAATGTCGGACCTACTGCTTATAACACCAATCGAAAAATGAAAAAACAAGGCAAACGTTATGCAAAACAAGTGAAGCAACATCAAAATAATTTAAAAAGTTCCTTATAATTTCTAAAAATTTAATCTTTTATTTAACCATATAGACCTAACTAAGCTTAAGAGGATAAATTTTGTTAGGTCTAATCTCTTCAATTATTTCATAGATTGACGCATTTTATCTTCATCAAAATATTGCGCAAATGATGCAATACGTTTTTCAACAATTGGATTTTTCATCAGATTTTCAGCTGCACGATTTCCCAATAGTTCAAATGCTTTACCTAGAGCATTTGTTCCTTCATTTTCTGTAACTGCTTTGATTTCAGCATTACAACGTTTAGTAAATAAATCTTGAAATAAATTTGCCATATTTTTATCAATTTTTTGCATCTCAGCGGACGTCACATTACTATATTTAGAAATTTCTGGATGTGCTGAAAATGCCAAATAAATCCAAGCCGTTAAGTTCTGACTCTCTTCTGCTGAAATTTTATTAACCAAACATTCACTTAGTTTATCCTGATACACACCGGCTGTAGTATTGAAAGAAACAAATGCAAATAAAACTGTAGCTAATAATTTTTTTAAAAACATCTTAAATACCCTATATATTATTAAAGAGATAAACGATTTTATTATATTGATTTATTATACATTTTCATTAGCAAAAGATTTTAAATGATATAAAAGAGTTCTAGACGAGTTTATTGTTGATCGGCCTTATTCTTTTTAAATATCTATCATTTCCCTGTTTTTTCTTCTGCTTTTCTTATTATTTTTTTCTTCCCTTTTCATCACGCATAAAAAAACACCCCCTGAGATATCAGGGGGTGTTTCGAATAATGAGCTGGCGATGACTTACTCTCACATGGGTAACCCCACACTACCATCAGCGCTAAGAGGTTTCACTTCTGAGTTCGGGAAGGGATCAGGTGGTTCACTCTTGCTATGGTCGCCAGCACAACTGTTATGACTTTGCATTTGGTCTTATCTTTTCAGTGCCGTTGCTTGGTCAAATGAGTTATTAACAGATCATATCTGAGTTGCAGTATTTTGTTCTTAAGCGTTAACTAAATCAAGTTATTTTGCTTAATATCGAATCAATTGATGCTTTACATACAACTGTTTGGGTGTTGTATAGTCAAGCCTCACGAGCAATTAGTATTGGTCAGCTTCATG